>CAZLNA010000312.1:0-3231 GCA_964560485.1 uncultured Desulfobacula sp.
ATATGATATCTATCCCAAGTGGTCGAAGGATCAACATGCGGGGGGTGAAGTTACAGAGGAGACTGTAAAATACGCGGCAGAGCCGTCCGGGCATAATACGTCGTGGCAGAACGTGTATGCCCGGATCAGGGACGAAATTAAAGTGAGGCATTACTCTCCGAAAACGCATAAGGCCTATAGCACTTGGACGCGAAAATTTCAAAATTACATGAAAAATAAGTCTCCCGAGCATTTGACTGTTGAGGATGTGAAATCATTTCTGACCTATCTTGCGGTTGAGCAAAAAGTATCAGCCTCTTCTCAGAACCAGGCGTTTAATTCCCTGCTGTTCTTTTTCAGGCATGCGCTTGGCAGGGAATTCGGGAAAGTTGACGGTGTTGTCCGGGCCAAGCGCAAACCCTATATTCCGGTTGTATTGTCGCGCAACGAAGTGGATTTGATTGTGAGTAAACTTCGGTATCCCTACAACCTTGTGGTAAAACTGCTTTATGGCTGCGGACTGAGACTTGCTGAATGTATGAACCTGAGGGTGAACAATTTTAACCTGGATGCCGGTGTTCTAACGATTCATGATGGAAAAGGCAAAAAAGACCGGACTGTGCCGCTGCCGAAAGTCGTGATCCCGGAAATATATCGCCAGATGGACCATGTCCGGCGCGTTCATCATATGGATTTAAAAGAGGGCATTGCCGGTGTTTTTATGTTTGATGCCATAGAGCGAAAATATAAAAATCCGGGCCGGGAGTTTCACTGGCAATGGTTTTTTCCTGCCAGGGAATTAACATGGGTTCCTGAGCAGGGAGAATACAGGCGGGCGCATTTGCACGAAAGTCATGTCCAAAAAGCCCTCAGATCTGTAGTTAAACGCCTGCAGCTCACAAAAAGGGCTACAGCGCACACATTCCGCCACAGCTTTGCCAGCCATCTGCTGCAGGCCAATTATGATATCCGGACCATCCAGGAACTGCTGGGCCACAGCGATGTTCGAACAACAATGATCTATACACATACGATTCAGTCAAAGACCATTAAAGAAACAAAGAGCCCCCTGGATTTATGAGAAGGGCACAGCTCCGCCCTGTCGATTACACATCGATTCGCAACTGGTGATTTTGTACCTGCTATACCCCCTTATATAAAGGGGTTTTCAAAAAATCAATCAGGGAACCCCCTAATTTTTAAAGAATTTGATTAGAATTTCGTGAGAAGGGATAAAAAAGGAAAAAACCGGGTAAAACTTTATCGACTTACCCGGTCTTTGGAAAAGTTTTTCTTTATTTACGCTTGAATGCCAGGCGCTCCGAAATCTTGGCCGCCTTTTCACTGTCCACAAAGGAAAGGATCTGGGAG
The DNA here is from genome assembly GCA_964560485.1 of uncultured Desulfobacula sp. Lineage (GTDB taxonomy): Bacteria > Desulfobacterota > Desulfobacteria > Desulfobacterales > Desulfobacteraceae > Desulfobacula. The sequence continues at coordinate 1,351 of CAZLNA010000312.1, forward strand.
GCATTGGCCTCACGCATTCTCAGGAATATCTCCTGGGCCACTTCAAGGTTGAGGGTGTTGACAATCTCGGCGGCTGCCTTGGGCTTCATGCCGGCATAGGTCTTGACCAGGCGCCCGATCCGGGCTTCATAGGCCGCTTCTTTTTCCTGCTCTTTCTGGGATTTCTTCTTTTCCAGGAGCGCCATTTCCTGCTTGATCTGCTCTTTCAAGGCAGTGAGCTTGTCAAGCTTTTCATCGATCTGTTCTTCAAAGGCTGCGAGCTGTTTTTTTTCGGCTTCCATCAGTTTTCGCGCCCTTTCCACCTCGGTCTTTTTTTCTTCAAGGCCTCTCAAGACCACCTTGGCCGGGTCCGGGCATTCCGGGCACTCGGGGCAGGGTTCTTCTTCACCATCTGCAGCTTCACCGTCTGCTGTTCCTGCCTCGCCGTCTGCCGGCTTTTCTTCATCAGCGGCTGATACCGGCGCGGTTAACAAAAGCCCCATCGGCGTTCTGACAAAATAACCGGACATTACTGCCAGACAGCAGCCGATGCCCAGCACAACCAGTGTTTTATAAACTCTCTTCATTTCCTGCCTGCCTTGCTGTCTTTAAAATGGAAACCTCGTCAAGCTCTTTTTGTTCAGCCTGGTTCGCTTCATGCTGGTAACGGGTGAGCATTTTTTCCCGGTAGACTTCCATGGCCTTTTTATCCACGCTCTTTTTCTTGAGTTCCACCAGCTTCTGCTTGAGAATTTTTTTCAGGGTTTCCTTGTTTTCTTCTTCTTCGTTTTTAATGGCTTCAAGGGCTTCAAGGTATTGATGAAACTTCCTGAACCGCGATGCCGGAACCCCTTTTTCCACATGGTGCGTCATTTCATCCTCCTTTGCTCTCTGGGTAAGTTCAAGCTGTCTGATCTGCGCTTCACAGGCCTGGACATCCATGTGGGCCCTGGCGGTCGCCTGCTGGGCAATACGCTCTAAATATTCACGGTATTTGAGCAGGGGATCAAGCTTGAACACAAACTTTTTCATTATTTATTCTTTGCCCTGGGCTGTATGGCCAGGGCCTCCTTCAGCCCGTTTACGCTGGCCTGCATATCCACCTTGCGGTGCATGTCCTGCCGCAGGAACCGGGTCAGGCCGGGCATGAGCTTCTTGGCCTCGTCCACATCAGGATCAGACCCGTCAATGTAGGCGCCGATGGTGATCATGTCTTCTGCACTTCTGTAGGCAGACAGGACATTCACAGCCTTGTCCCGGACTGCCATGTGTTCGCGCTGGCTCACATCGCGCATCACCCTTGAAATACTGGAGAGTACATCAATGGCCGGATAGTGGCCGCGGTTGGCAAGATCCCTGGACAGGACCACATGACCGTCCACAATCGACCGGACCGTATCCCCCACAGGATCATTCAGGTCATCCCCTTCCACGAGCACAGTGTAGATGCCGGTGATGGAACCGCTGCCGTCCACATTCCCGGCCCGCTCCAGAAGGATGGGAATCTGGACGAAAAAAGACGGGGTATACCCCCTGGATGTGGGCGGTTCGCCCGCTGCCAGCCCCACATCCCTGGATGACATGGCAAACCGGGTGATGGAGTCCACCATCAGCAGGACATCCTTGCCCTGGTCCCTGAAATATTCGGCAATGGTAGTGGCCAGATAAGCGCCCCTGATCCTGACCAGTGGCGGGGAATCCGATGTGGCAGCGACCACCACAGCCCGCTTGAGGCCTTCCTCGCCAAGTGTATCATTGATGAAATCCTTGACTTCCCTGCCGCGTTCGCCAATAAGCCCGATCACCACGACATCTGCGCTGGTGTGCTTGGTCATCATACCCATGAGCACGCTTTTGCCCACACCAGATCCGGCCATGATGGCTATTCGCTGGCCCTTGCCC
>CAZLNA010000313.1:0-3194 GCA_964560485.1 uncultured Desulfobacula sp.
ACGGTTGCGGACTGCGCAGCCCTGGGTAAAAAGAAAAAATGCGACATGATTATAGCGGTGGGCGGCGGCAGTGTGATTGATACGGCCAAGGTGGCCAACCTGATCATGACAAAAGGCGGCAGCGTTCAGGATCACATGGGTGCATACCTGCTGGACAGCAGCGATTCACTTCTGCCGTTCATTGTTATCCCCACGACTGCGGGAACCGGGTCCGAGGTAACCAAAGTGGCTGTCATCGCCGACCCGGATAATGACGTTAAACTTCCGTTTGCCGAAGATCAGTTCCTGCCCCAGCTGGCCATACTTGATCCGGAAATGACCGTATCCATGCCGAAAAAACTGACCGCATACACCGGCATGGACGCCCTGGTCCACGCCATTGAAGCCTATGTGGACAAGGAATGGTCTCCGGCTTCGGACGCACTGGCCCTTCATGCGATCAAACTCTTGTCTGATAACATCCTCCCGGCCTGCAGCCGGCCCGATGATCTCCAGGCCCGGGGGGCCATGCAGGTTGGCAGTTTTCTGGCCGGCGTCGCCTTTTCCCACTCCATGGTGGGTATGGTTCACGGAATATCCCATGCGCTTGGCGGGGTTTACCACATCCCCCACGGACTGGCAAACACCCTGGTGCTCCCCGAAGTCATGGCCTACAACCTGGAATCCCGGATCAGCCGGTATGCAGATGTGGCCCTGGCCCTGGGGGTTTCCTTTCCCAGCATTGTCAGCGACAGCCAGAGTGTCATTAAAACCGGGGCATTTGACCTGATTTCCAAGGTAGTTAAAAAAACCGAATTTGAGGGGCTCAAACAGATGGTGGATACCAAAGCCCACAAAATAAGGGACTTTGCCGTTAAAAAGCTGGAGAATTTCGGATTCGTGGATGACTGGATCCAGCGCCAGGCAGCTGTTGCAGGAATAGAAAAAATAAAAATGCTGAACCGGCAGCTTGCTTTTCTGACCGGCATGCCGCTGAACCTGAAAGATGCCGGCATTGATGACAACCTTTCCCGCCTTGACCAGGTGGCTGACACGGCCATGGAAGACGGTTCCATGCTTTATAATCCGGTTGAACCGGACAGAGAGGCGGTAAGAGATATCGTTCAGATTGTCTATGCCTGCAAGGATACCCCGCTGGAGGTGACACCGGAAGACCTTCGGCCACGGACCGGAAAAAAATCGGGTACCGCACAAATGACCGGTGTATTTCACGATGAAGATATGCTCTATGACGTATTGCTTGAATTTTACGAAGAACTGGATAAAGACCCGAGAATCGGGCCGGCCCTGGCCGGAACCGGTCTGTGCATCCGGTTCTGTTATTCAAATCCGGACGCAGTGATCACCATTGACGCCACAGGAAAAAAGACAAAAATCATCCGGGGAAAGGGTAAGAAAACACCCGAAGTAACCATGTCCATGAACGCAGATTTTGCCCATAAATTCTGGCATGGGAAAGCCAACCTGGTCACAGCCCTGACCCGGCGTCTGGTGGTAGCCAAAGGGAATGTGCCAAAAACTTTGAAATTGCTGCCGATCCTGAAACCGGCCTACAGCCTGTATCCGGAATTTTTAAAAAGAAAAGGACTTGAAGAACTGATTATCAGATAAAAAGCATATCAACCTTAAACCCGGCCGGCGAAAAGGGATATACCGGCCAAGACCAAGCGGGAGCAAAGACACGTATGAAGACGACCAACGGACCTTCCTATTTCACCGATCCGGACAAGCTGGCTGAATTTGTACTTGAGCGAATGGGAAACACGATCAACCTCGGCATGGTGCTGGGTATGGGAAAACCCAATCACATTGCCAACGCCCTTTTTAAAAAGGCTGTTGAAAACCCGGACATCAGACTCCAAATCCTGACAGCCATTTCACTTGAACCGCCCACCTGGTCCACGGAACTGGAACGCCGTTTTATGAAACCCCTGGTCGAACGGGTCTGGGAAGGATATGTCAACCTTGACTATATTACGGCCCTACGCAAAAACCGCCTGCCGGACAATATCCAGGTCAGTGAATTTTTCTACAAAGCCGGGGCCTTTTTAAACAGCGTGCACATGCAGAAAAACTATATCAGCACCAACTATACCCACGCATCCCGGGATGTAAACGCAAACGGCATGAACGTCGCGGCCCAGCTCCTAGCCAAACAGGAAATTGACGGACAGGTTAAATACAGTGCCAGCAGTAATTCAGATACCTCCATTGATGCGTTTGCCGAAATTAAAAAAATGCAGAAACAGGGCAAACGGGCGCTGAATATCGGTCAGGTCAACAATAACCTGCCTTTTATGTACGGAGATGCAGTCATTGAACCCGACACCTTTGATGCCATCCTGGAAGGGCCTGAATTTCATTTCGGCCTGTTCGGCGCCCCCCGGGAGTCCGTGAATACAACCGATTACATGATCGGCCTCTATGCCTCCACCCTGATCAGGGACGGCGGAACCCTTCAGATCGGCATCGGCTCCCTTGGGGATGCCATTGCCTACGGGCTGAAAATGAGACACCTGGACAATGCTATATATAATGATGTCCTGAGCACTTTTGACATCCAGAACCGGTATGGCGGCCTGATCAACAAAGTCGGCGGAACAGACCGGTTTGACAAAGGGCTCTACGGCTGCACGGAAATGCTTGTGGACGGCTTTCTTCACCTCTACAACGCCGGGATCATGAAAAGAAAAGTCTATGACCATGTGGGACTGCAAACCCTGGTCAACCAGGAAAAAATATATGTGGGGCAGGCTGTTACACCGGAAATACTTGATCTATTGGTTGAAAACCGGGTGATCCATTCAAAATTGATCAAAAAAGATTTCCTGTTTTTACAGGAATTCGGGATATTCAAACCCGGACTGAAATGGGAAGAAGGCCAGGTGGTAGACCGGAACGGCGGATTTATTCCTGACCTGAATAATCCTGATACCCTGGACCGGATCTGCGACTCCTGCCTGGGGGAAACACTCACCCCGGGATTCTGGGCCCATGCGGGATTCTTTTTAGGACCCAGAGACTTTTACAATGCCCTGAATGAAATGTCCGAGGAGGAACGCGCCCAGATAAACATGACGTCTGTCCTGCACACCAACCAGCTCTACGGAAACAACCCCTATGCCAGTGAAGAACTTAAACTCCTTCAGAGAAAGGATGCCCGGTTCATAAATGCCGGCCTCATGGTTATGCTC
>CAZLNA010000314.1:0-3191 GCA_964560485.1 uncultured Desulfobacula sp.
ACCCGCTACCGCGGAATCAAGATTGAAGTACTGGCAAACGAGGGATGCATTTATGCCTGCCCGTTCAAACTTGCACATGATGCACAGATCTCTTTTGCAAACTTTGAAAACACTTCCAACCGCACCTTTGCCATCAACCAGTCTTTCGGCTGCCATAGATATTTTTTTGACCAACCAGAGCAGATATTTAAATCGCCGTTTATCCGCCCCGAAGATATGGATGCCTGCAGCAAGGCTGCAGACAGCATTAAACTGTGCGGCCGCACACTCGGCACTGCATTTCTGATTCGCTGTATCAATGCCTACCTTGCAAAAGACTTTTCCGGCAATCTGCTTGATCTCATGGATGCCGCACACTGGCTTTCCAATCTCTATCATATCAGTAATAAAAGGCTTGATCCCGGCTTTTGGAACATGGTAACACAATGTAAAAAGCATTGTGAGACATGCGGTCAGTGCCTTGAGCTATTTCAAAAAACAGCAACCAGAAAACCCCTGGAAATTAAAACATATAAGGATATTCAATGAAAATACTTGTCACCGGTGGTGCCGGATATATCGGCAGCCATACCTGTATTGAGCTTCTGAATGAAAACTATGAAATTGTTGTTCTTGACAATCTGTGCAACAGTTCGGAAGAATCCCTTCGGCGGGTGAAGGAAATCACTGGCAAATCCTTTGATTTCTATCAGACCGACCTGCTGGATGAGCCTGCCGTGGAACAGGTCTTCAAGGAGCATAAAATTGATGCTGCCATCCATTTTGCCGGGCTGAAGGCTGTCGGGGAATCTGTTTCCATTCCACTGCGATATTTTCACAACAATATTACTGGCACGCTGAACCTGCTTCGGGTCATGGAACGACATTCCGTGAAAAACATTGTTTTTTCATCTTCAGCCACTGTTTACGGAGATCCTGCCACGCTCCCCATCAAGGAAGATTTCCCCCTTTCCGTAACCAATGCCTATGGCCGCACCAAACTGATGATAGAAGAAATCCTCCAGGATCTGAACCGCGCAGACAGCAGATGGAATGTTGCCCTGTTAAGATATTTTAATCCGGTGGGGGCCCACATCAGCGGAATGATCGGCGAAGACCCCTTGGGAATACCCAACAACCTCGTCCCTTTCATTTCAAAAGTCGCTATCGGCGCTTTGCCCGAACTCAATATCTTTGGAAATGACTACGATACACCGGACGGTACCGGGGTGAGGGATTTCATCCATGTGGTCGATCTTGCCCAGGGACACATTAAAACCCTGCCCAAGCTGTTCACAGATCCAGGCGTTGTGATTTACAATCTTGGGACCGGCAGGGGATTTTCCGTTCTTGAAATGGTGAAAGGATTTGAACAGGCAAGCCAGCGAAGCGTTGCCTATAAAATTGTCGACCGGCGGCCCGGAGACATTGCCGCCTGCTATGCAGACCCTTCCAAAGCAAAAACAGAACTTGGCTGGGAAGCAAAAAAGACTCTGGCAGATATGTGCCAGGACACTTGGCGGTGGCAGAAAGACAATCCAAACGGTTACCGCGACAGCAAACAGGAGCGCTGATCCATGGGCAGTTTTCTTCCTGATCTGCGAAAAGCCTTGAAAACCAACAAAATCGGCCAGGTAAAAAGCCTGTTGTCAGACCTGTCTGCCAGACCGATGGCTGAAAAACTCGAGGTGCTTGAGATTCTCGCATTGACGCCGGATAAGGCGGCTCTGGAAACCCTCTTCTTTCTCACCAGTGACGCCTTTACTGACCCGGAAATTCATGACCGGCTGATGCAGCTGATTACGGACCGGGCTCATTTAAATTTTAATTTTGTTTTCATTCTGTTTGAAAACGGCGACAGCCAGATCATCAACCAGACCATTCCACTGGCCCGGCACATGCTTTCCAATGAAACGGACAAGGCGCTGCTGCTGAAGCTGATCCGGACCGCAGGGAAACTGGGCATTGAAAAACTGACCGATGATATTGCCGAATTCATTTTTTATGATGATCCCTCGCTCAAAGCTCAGGCAATCAAGGCGCTTGAACGGATCGGCACACAGAATGCCTGCCAGCGGTTAATTCAGGCATCTAAAACGGAAAAGTGCGACCAGGATATTCTCGACGCTATTGAGGCGCTGTCTGCCCGCGGCAGTTCGGAAACCACATCTGAGGGAACAATTGCACCGCAAAAACCGGACACAGAAGATGAAGACACCCTGGTCTGTCAACTCACGTCACCGGATTTTCAAAAACGCTTTGATGCCCTGGCCCTTGCTGCCCGGAAAGGGACGTCCCAGACTGAGGAACTGCTCCAGCATTTCAAAGACGGAAATCACGACCTGACCGTAAACCTGCTGAAACTGGTAAAGCGCACCATACCCCTAGCTGCTGTCAACGAGGTCCTTGATGTCCTCCATGCAGACAAGACAGATGTTTCCATTAAATTCTGTGCCTACAGCGCACTTGAATCCTTTCCAGAATTAAAGTCAGCCGCGTCCGTTCTTCAGGGCATTTTCGAATCTGCGCTGTCTGTCCGGCTTGCCGCCATCCGGGTACTGGATAAAAACCTGTCTGATTTTGTTTTTGCCGAAATTAAAAACAAAATAGAATCAGGGACCAAAAAAGGGGAAACCCTGGCTGAAACCATACTTGATGCCCAGGCAGACCACATCATTGAACAGCTCATGGTCTCGGACACCTTCAGCTATATGGCATCCAACTATCTTTCCCGCACAGCACCGATAGCAGTAATTGACACCTTCATTGACATTCTGGAAAAAAGAGGGCTTAAGGCCACTGCCAAAAAATATGCAGACATCAGAAATGAAAAATATTCCGTTCCCAGACCCTTTTTTGTGGTCATCAGTTCGTGTCAATCTGTTTTAAAGACCTACAGCAAGCTGATCAGCATCTGCGGCTGTGATGCCAAGACCTTTGTGCAACCTCAGGAGGCATTTGAATTTCTGGTTGCAGAAAAGCCCGCTGCAGTGGTCTGTGATCTTTTTTTAGATGAGATGACAGGGTTTGAGATTGCAGCAGAGGTGAGAGAGCTCTATGGACAGGAGCAGGTCCCCATGATTCTGTCCACCAGTCAAAAAGACCTCGATTCCTCAATTTTGGATCAACAGATGGTTCGGTTCGGCGTAGCATCGCTCACCGAATTTCCGGCAAAGACCAGCCAGATCAAATCCTGGCTGAAATAGGTCTTT
>CAZLNA010000315.1:0-3179 GCA_964560485.1 uncultured Desulfobacula sp.
GACTTAATCAATACAATATTCCGGTAGACAGTGGCAAGGCTCATGGTGGGAAAATCGTGTTTAAGTTCTTCATAAATATCTTCAACACTGGGGTGGCCAACGCTTTTGGCCAGGATTTTGACAATGGCCATCCGCTGTGGCGTGATCTTATGGTGATTCTCCCTGAGTTTTTCAATAATGGTATCAAACCTGCATTTTTGAGTCGTCTCTTGTTTTTGCACTGCCATAGAACCGCCTTTTAAATGATAACAATTACCATCTAACATCTGTTGTCAAGAAGATCAATATATTTTCTTCCCCTGCCCTGGCTGACCCTTAATAAAAAAACGTCCGCACGGTCTATTATCCAGACAGACCGCACGGACGTAGATATAATTCAGTTCAATGATTTTAATTATACTGTTTTAAAGGGTTTGCTGTCCTCCCCCTCGCTGCACTGATGTTTTGACGAGCAGGAACACCCTGAGCCGCACCCGCAGGCGTCGTCTTCTTTGTACATTTTGACAAAGCGTCTGATACTGAACCAGGCAGCTGCCAGAACAATTACAATGACGATAAACAATTCCATGAGAACTCCTTTTTTCTAAGCAAATATCAAGGATCCGACCTGGAAAAAGACCACGGAGAGGCCAAAGGCCAGAGCAGTGTTAAAAACCACGGAAAAAGCAGACCATTTCCATGACCCGGTTTCCCTGGCAATGCAGACCACGGTGACAAAACAGGGCGCATAAAAAATAGTAAAAATGATCAGGCTGAATGCGGTCAGCGGCCCCCACCCGGGTGCTGCCTTGAGCCGGTCACCTAGGGAGCCGGTTTGTTCAGGATCCACCTCGCCCAGTGAATATGCCGTGCCAAGCGTGGAAACAACCACCTCTTTAGCTGCAAACCCGCCCAGCAGGGCGATATTGGTCCGCCAGTCAAACCCGGCAATCTGGGTAATGCTTTCCAGGGCAGACCCGATCCGGCCGGCCAGGGAGTTTTTCAAAGCCGCCTCGCCTTCTTCCATCTCCACCATGACAAGCTTATCTTTGATTGCTTGGGCAGCCTCAGAGAGCGCTTCAGCCTCTTCTGACTCAATTTCACTGAGAACTGCAGCCGTTGCAGACTCCGTGATGGCGGTTCTCCGGGTCTCAAACTGGTTGACTCTTTCCGGTTCCAGCCCGGGAAAGGTCATCATGGCCCAGAGGACTATGGATATTCCCAGAATAACGGTCCCGGCTTTTTTGATATACTGCCAGGTTCTTTCCCAGGTGTGGATCAAAAGGCCCTTAAGGGTCGGCAGCCGGTAGGGCGGCAGTTCCATGACAAAAGGAGTGGATTCACCTTTAATCACAGTGGAGCGAAGAAGCTTTGCCACCAGCAGGGCACCAGTCCATGAAATCAGGGTAATCAGCAGCATGACCTGGGCCTCATTTTCTGAAAAGAATGCCGCCACAAGCAGGGCATACACCGGCAGCTTGGCCCCGCAATTCATGAAAGGCACAGTCAACAGTGTGGCCATACGCTCCTTGGGGGATTTCAGGGTCCGTGCCGCCATTACACCGGGGACTGCACATCCGCCGGCAATTCCGCCTGAAACGATGAATGCCATGACCGAACTGCCATGAAGTCCGAACATCCTGAAGACCCGGTCAAGCATAAAAGACATCCGGGCCAGGTAGCCGGTGTCTTCAAGAAATGAGATCCCTAAAAACATGAACAGGATCAGCGGAACAAACCCGAGCACACCGCCCACGCCGTCAATAATACCTGAAACCAACAACGATTTCAGCAGCCCTTCAGGCAGCGCCGCATCAGCGAGCCCCCCAAGCCATCCGAAAAAGCTTTCAAACCAGCCCACCGGTATTTCACTGTAAGTAAAGGTAAACTGATACAGGCCCATGATGACCAGAATCATAATCACCGGTCCAAGAAAACGGTTGGTCAGCACCCGGTCAATTTTATCAGAGCGCTGCAGCCGGTTCCGGTCCTGGGCAAAATGGATCACATTCTGTTTGAGCACCCCATTGATAAACCCGTACCGCTGGTCTGCGATCACACTTTCAGGATGGACATCCTGGGTAGCATTCAAATGAATTGTCAGCTTGTTGACGATTTCAGCAAGTTTTTTTGAAACACTGCGGTCGATTGCGCTGCCAAGCTGGATGATCTGGGAATCATTTTCAAGATATTTAAGCGCAACCCACCGGGCACGGTATTTATCCGTTAGAAATGAAGCAGATAAAATTATGCCTTCCATCTCATCCAGGGCTTCATCAATATCCCTGCCGTAAGAAATTTTGACCGGTTCAGCTTCAGTGCTTTTGTGGATATCGATGGCCTGAAGAAGCTTGTTTTTTCCTTTGCCACTCCTGGCAACCGTTGGTATGACCGGTACATTGAGAAGATCTGATAATTTATCAATATCGATTTTAATACCCCGTTTTTTGGCCACATCCATCATGTTCAAAGCAATGGTCACAGGCACCCCCATTTCCATGAACTGGACCGAGAGGTAAAGATTTCTTTCAAGGTTGGAGGCATCCACAATATTGACGATCATGTCAGGTTTTTCATTGACCAGAAAATCCCTGGCCACCACTTCTTCAAGGGAATATGCAGACAGGGAATAGGTCCCTGGCAGGTCGACAACGCTGAATTCGCCGGCATCGCTGATGCAGGTGCCCTGTTTTTTTTCAACTGTCACGCCCGGGTAATTTCCCACATGCTGCCGGGCACCGGTGAGGGCGTTGAAAAGGGTGGTTTTGCCGGAATTCGGGTTCCCGGCCAGTGCGATGGCTGTGCTCATGCTTATACCTCTACCGATATATGATCTGCTTCATTGTTTCGAAGCGTTAATGTAAATCCCATTATCCTCAAGGAAACCGGATCATACAGGGGCGCCTTGCCCTGGATTTTAATCTCCTTGCCCGGAACCAGCCCCATGTCCCTGATCCTTCTGCCCAGTTCGCCCGAGGCCTTTACTGAAGAAATCTTTCCGGATTGATCTATCTGCATGTCTCTTAAATTGATGACGCTCATGACAATAATCCTTTATTCAGTTCCCATATTCTTACACACACGAATAAAGTTTTATATAGCTAACTTTTTATTTTGTCAAATATTTTTTGTGCACAGCCTGATGTTTTCATTTTTCACCAATTTTTCACCTTGCTTTTTCCTTTTTTTGACCCTGCCTG
>CAZLNA010000316.1:0-3175 GCA_964560485.1 uncultured Desulfobacula sp.
TGTATCGAAGCCGGATACAAACTTTATGACAATGCAGATCCAGCCCAGTATGATGCTGTTTTCTTACAGGATCGGACAAAAGATATTTACCAGCGCAAGTAACGTCCGGAACAGCTCTTTTAAAACATCAACAGGCAGAGACCTTTCTTGCAGCTTCACCATCTGAAAACAAGGGCCCGGGTGATCCAGGCCATCCGGAAATATTTCATCCGCCACCACTATCTGGAAGTGGACACCCCTGTGCTCTGTCCGGAAATCATTCCTGAAGCACATATTGATCCTATCCAATGTGAATCCGGATTTCTTCAGGCCTCTCCCGAGCTTTGCATGAAGCGGATGCTGGCAGCCGGATGTGACCGGATCTTTCAGATCTGTCATACATTCCGGAAATCAGAACGCGGCAACCGGCATCTGCCGGAGCACACTCTGCTGGAATGGTATGGTGCCGGCCAGACCTACCTTGACCTGATGGATACCTGCCAGGATCTCATTGTCTTTATCAGCCGTCACCTGGGCCAGGGAGAGCGGCTTCACTACCAGAAACACCAGGTTGATCTTCGGTTGCCCTGGCAGCGGCTCAGCGTTGAAAAAGCGTTCCAGCGGTATAGTGACACAACGCTTTCAGCAGCATTGGCCAGCGAGCAGGTGGATGAAATTATCAGTTTCCAGATTGAACCCTGCCTCGGTCTGTCCAGGCCTGTGTTTCTGATGGATTATCCGAAAACCATGGCCGCTCTGGCCCGCCTCACACCTTCCAGTCACAATTTTGCCGAAAGAACAGAACTTTATATAGCCGGAATGGAACTGGCCAACGGCTTTACCGAACTCACCGCACCTGAAGAACAGAAAAAACGGTTTATCAAGGAAAACCAAATCCGCCGGCAAAGGGGAGAACCTGCACTTCCCATGCCGGACAAATTCCTTGCAGACCTTTCTGAGATGCCGGAGGCTGCCGGTATGGCACTGGGCGTGGACCGCCTTGTCATGCTCTTCTGTAATACCGACTGTATTGATGATGTGGTGGCGTTTACGCCCGAGGATCTTTAAAAAACAATTCCCCCGGCGCTTCAGCCTTTGATTTCTTTTCTTACAAACACGCACATGATCAGGCCGCCGGCAAGGCAGGCGGCCGCAGCCCACAAAAGTGGCATACCAGGGTCTGGCAGCTCATTGATATTGGTATAGACCACTGTATTTTCGATCCGCTGGACCACGCCGTTTTCTTTGATGTATTGTTCTGCCATGACCACACTTTTCTTAAAGGGCCACAGCGCATATAAAGAACCACCCATCAGGCCGGTTAAAAACGCCATGGTGGCGTCATAATACCGTTTGAGTATACTCGATACCAGCCTGGCGAAAAAAAGCCCTCCAAACACCATGCCGAGCCCGAAACAGGATAGAAACAGGATATCGTCCGGATTCAGCGTCTTCAACCCTGAAATGGCAGAGACCACTTCAAAATACGCCCCCATCAGAATCAGCACAAGGGATCCGCTGACACCGGGCAGAACCATTGCTGAAATAGCCACGGCACCGCACAGGGCGGCATAAAGATATTCATCAGGGCTGTATTTCCCGCTCACCGGCAAGACCCTGGCCCCTGGTTCATGTTTTGTCCCTTCCATTGTCTGCTGCTGATAAACGGTTTCAAACAGGGCAGACTTTTTGACCGCTTTTTCATAGGGGTTGACCGCCCAGGTAACATAGATGGTAGCTGCCGCTCCCATTGCCAGGAAAACCATCAGAGCGGCCTTCGGCTTTTTCAGCATTTTGACCGGTATGATCAGGGAAACGAGAATCAGTCCGAAAAAAAGGGCATAGGTCAGACTGAAGTGGTGGATCATTAAATACTCCATCAGGGCGGAGAGACTGACAATCGCAACCAGCGAACCGATGATCAGCTTGAAAAGAAAGAAAAAGTCCTTTTCAATGAGAAACTGCACCATGGTTTTACGTGCCTGTGAATCGCCAGGCCTGATAACAACAGAAAAAAAAGCAGATACCAGGAAAAAAAGATTTTTCCGGGTAATATTGGCGAGTACTGAAAAAACCCTCTCATAGATTCTAAAAATCAGCAGAAAGGTCCCGCCTGACACACCGGGTATGATATTGGCTGTGCCCAGGCAGTAGCCGATGGCCAGGTCTTTGAGCAGTGTCCGTTCCCCGGTTTGATCTTGCATCTTGTTTTCCTTGGATAATATAGAAAAAGCAGGTATTAATCAGCGGTCCCAGCCGTGCTGGCCAATCAGCTTGACAAACCGGCAGCCACCCATATTGTAGGTCTTGTAGCTCTCTTTTGTTTTCACCAGCTTGATCAGTTCCTGGGAAAGGTCTCCGCCCACAGGGATAATCAGCCGGCCCCCGACAGCGAGCTGGTCTATCAGCGGCGGCGGGATCTTCCGGCCGCCGGCAGTCACGATGATGGCGTCAAACGGACTCTCAGATGCCCATCCCTGGGTGCCGTCAGAGTACCGTGTAACAATATTGTGATATTTAAGCGCATCAAACAGCTTCCGGGTCTGCAGAAACAGGGCCTGATTCCTCTCAATAGTATACACCTTGTAGACTATCTGGGCCAGGATGGCGGCCTGGTAGCCGGACCCGGTCCCGATCTCCAGAACCCTTTCATGACCTTTGAGTTCCAGCGCCTGGGTCATTTCAGCAATGATATAGGGCTGTGAGATCGTCTGCCCTTCTCCAATGGGCAGGGGGAAATCACCATAAGCGCTGTCCACCAGGGCTTCACTGACAAACAGGTGCCGAGGAACCTTTTCCATGGCCGACAATACCATTGGGTCTGAAACACCTCTGGCAACGATCTGTTTCTCGATCATGTCGCAGCGCCAGTGGCTGTATTTTTTGGGTTCATCTTTCATGCACTCTTTCATACCAGCAACCTTGATACAGGTCAAGCAGATAGCCGACGCAGTCCCTGTGCTGAAGCGATCTTTCCACATCCTGCCGATCCTTGACAGACCGCTGGGGTCTCTATGATCTTTTCTTGATTTTTCCTATAAAGAAACGTATTTATACCCATGAGCAAACTTCAGCAAATCACCTGGGTCACGGTTATCGCGGCGATAATTTTCTTCATCGGCGCGGGCGGTTACATGGTGCTTGAAGGATGGAACCTGCTGGATTCAATGTATATGACCGCCATTACCCTGAGCAC
>CAZLNA010000317.1:0-3153 GCA_964560485.1 uncultured Desulfobacula sp.
GTTCCATATTTTTCTACCGGCATTGTATCCGTTTGGATGGGGCAACCTACCTGTCATTCATACACCATTGGTTCGAACAAATAAAGCCCCCTGTGGGAAAAACGGCAAAATTCTTTTTTAATCCGGATGGTTAACAGTCAACTGACAGTGGTGAACCAAGCGGACCGGATCATAGGATAATTTGCTCTGACGAAGCCCGTTAACACCCAGATCCTGTTCCCGGTTGATAAATCGACATTTATCCTTGAGATACCGGGCCGTCTCCTGGTTAATCACCTGGGCTGCTCCTTTGAAACCGCTGTCAGCTTTTTCGAACTGAATATCATATATATCCGCATTCAACCGGCTGAAGACTGAATACGCCACAACCCTGCCTCCTATAGTCAATGCCAGGCCTTCCAGCCCTAATTGCTCAAAATGATCAAACGACTTCTGGATCGCCTGGTACTCCTGCTCAAGTGTGACAGCCGGGGGATCAAACCGCTCCAGCATGGCCCTGCTCAGATCAAGAGCCTGCTGTCTGACCAGATCATTTAAAGATTCGATTTTATAATTTTCATTGGCCCGCCTGAACTGGGATATCAAATTCCGTTTCTTGTGGAGCCGCGTACCGGTCAAGTCAACCAGATGGCTGGTGTCATAAAGATATTCAGATAAATCCCTTCGCTGGGTTATGTCAAAGAACGCCTCTGTTTCTGGAAAGCGCTCAGGATAATCTGCTGAAGCAATAAGGCCGCTGGGCGCCCTACCTGCCTGGTTGAGCTGCTGTAAAAGTGCCGCAAGTGCCGCAGGTTCCATTTCTGGTCCCAGCGGCATGAGACAGATCCCTGAAAATTCTTCCAGCACAAGGACCCTGCCCTGGAACATGGCCCAGGAGAACTGGCAGGGTTCCTGCCAGGCAAAAAGGTTGGCAAAATTATATTCACATGAAACCGGCGAAAACTTTGCGGCAAAAGGCTCATACCATTTCCGGTCAGACAGTTTGAACCGTCTGAAATCAAAATCGAGGGCATCAGGAAAATCATGCTGTTTGAGTGTATTCAACGGAATATACATTAAATTCTGCCTTTGTATTTCAGCGGGGTATAACCCTCCATCGGCTCAAACCCCAAAGATTTGTAAAAATAAGCGGTTCCCGGTTCGGCAACCAGACCGATCCAGTCGATCCCTTTCTGCTTCAGCCCCTGCACCAGCGTCTGCACGATATCCCGGCCAAGCCCCTTTCTTCGGTAACGTTCTAAAACAATCACGTCCTGAATATAAGCATCGCTGACCCCGTCGGAAAGGGCCCGTCCCATTCCGACCAGTTTTTCGCCGTCAAATGCCCCTGCAAACAAGGCGGAATCTGAAATGATGTTTTTGACGATACGGTTGTCATCTGCCGTTTTGGCATCCCACCACCCTGCTTCACGGTAGAGCTGTATCACATCTTCTTCAGATGCAGACGGCGTTACCCTGACCTCTATGCTGCCAGCCATCTTCTTGTCTTCTCCTAAATTTGTGACAGATTCTTTTCAACAAAAAACGGCAGAACAAAAGCGGCCGCATGGACCCTTGGCGAATAATACCTTAACTGATTCTGAAGTTTTTCAGGCAGAGGCCGGTTCACTGTTTTCGGATCCGGGCCCAGAGATCCCAGGCAGACACCGATGTGCCCTCCCGGGTAAGTTGGGACCAGAATATTGGCATAGGCCTGCTTGGTAAAAAGAGCCGCAGTCATTGAGGCAAGTTTCCTGACCCAGTCCGGGTGGAGAAACATCGATTCCGCCTGGGTGGCAATAATGCCGCCGGGGCGCAATGCGTTTTTCAAGGATCTGTAGAAAGGTTCCTCAAACAAGGCCCGGGCCGGTCCCACCGGATCGGAGGAATCAACAATAATGACATCAAACGCACTCTCTCTGGCCTGGACAAACGTCACCCCGTCTTCAATGTGCAACTGGACCCTGGGATCATCGAATCCACAGGCCATGCCGGGAAAAAAAGCCTTGCTTGTTTCAACCACTGCCTCATCAACCTCACAGCATTCAATGGTTCTGACCTGTTTATGACGGTTGATTTCCCTTAAGACGCCCCCATCTCCGCCACCGATCACCAGAACTGTTTCCGGTTCAGGATGGGCAAACAGCGGCAGGTGCGCCATCATTTCCTGGTAGGTAAATTCATCAAATTCGGTGAACTGAACAATCCCGTCCAGTACCAGCATCCTGCCGTGGTGACGGGTCTCATAGACATCAATCTGCTGGAACCGGCTTTTTCTTTGGTGAAGAATTTGATCAATCTGATAGGAATTGGCAGACCCCGGCCACAGGGGACAGATTTCTGAAAACCAGCCGTTGATGATTGGCATCGCCTCTGTCATTCACTTTTTTCCCTTCCGCTTACTTGCGCAGCGAAATCTGCAATTTATAATGTTCACCTTTGAAAAAAGCGGCTGCAAACTCAGCCACCTGCCTGGGCTCATAGAATTTACAGGAAAAAACATCAAGGTAGGCTGTGTTGGTGGCATTGGCAAAATGACCGGAGATAAGCGAGGTCTCTATAAGCTGAGTCATTGAATATCCCGCCACTTTCTCGTCTTCTCCAAAATGTACCACTTCGCAGTCCCCGTATCGCTTCATCCCGATCTTATCACACAATTGCACGACAAATTCGCTGATCAGATCCTTGTCCCGGATCGCACTCGGATCGCAGTGATAAATGTCCACTGATGACATCACTCCCCAGGGATCCGTCTGCTCGATCTCTTTTTTCCAGGATATTGGATGAATCCGCGGATTGTTCAATTCGTCTGTCAACTGCCGGAACTCCACCGGCCGTTTTAAAAGCCCCCGGTTCTGGTCTGAAGAAATGACTGTGTTGCCGGACTCAAATGATTCTTTCATGGATTCAATGGCCACTTCAAGATCAATATTGTCCGCACAGGTAAAGATGTCGACTGCGGCATAATCGTGCTCTGGCCAGGCATGGACCGTGAAATGGGATTCAGCAATCACCACAACCCCTGAGACGCCCTGGGGTTCAAATTTGTGGAAACTGGAACTGATAACGGTGGCGCCGCTCTTTTCAGCTGCATCCAGCAGGGTTTTTTCAACCTTGTCTGTATGAATCAACGTTTCCGGTCCGCAGTCATAGTATTCTATGGTGAGCTGCCGC
>CAZLNA010000318.1:0-3153 GCA_964560485.1 uncultured Desulfobacula sp.
AATTCAAGGTGGTCATGTCGTACACCCGTCCCATGTATTGTTCCATCACCGGGACACAGATGTCTTTTATCACCTGCTTTGACTGGACGTCGGCATCAAAGCGCAGCCGCCGTTTTAGTGAGAGCATGCTTTCAATAAAGGATTCGTCCAGCAGCGGTCGGATGGGGATGGGTTTTCCAAAACAGATATCAATATCCACATCCTTAAACAGCAGGGAGCCCTCTGTCATGAGTTCGTCCATGACTCTTTTGGAGGGGTCTTTCATTAAAATCTGACCAATGCGGGAGGCAAGATTCTCCCTTGGGCTGGCCGGGTAATAGGTAATGTTCACCGGCACAATATACGTCTGGCTTTCCAGCACGGCCTGGATATCCGTTATTTCAAATTCCCGGGCCAGCCGGTCAAATTCGGGTTCTCCCGCATCTTTGAGCCGCCTGAGCCGTTCCCGGTAAAATTCGCATTGAAAGGCCAGAATGGCAGCCCCGGTGTGGGGGCGCTTTTCCGCCTCATCCGTCACCAGGGTAAAGGCATCATTTTTGATCAGCTTTTTATTTTTAACCAGCATGCCCTCCGGGAAAATAATCCATTGGACCGCTTTTCCCAGCAGTGTTTTCAAGATAATCTCATCCCGATCCGGCGCCCCTGTGGAAACGGCACCCAGATTTTCCAGAAAGGCCTTGAGAACCCCGACTTCAAACAGATCCGCAGCGGCAAGAGACCAGACCTCTTTACCGGTAAGCTTATGGATATGGTAGGGCAGAAAAACCGTTTCGATCCGGGTAAAATGATTGGCCGTAAAAATAATGGATCCTTCAGGCACATTTTCTTTTCCACAGATTCTGACATCGGCCCGGGAAAGGCCTGAAAAGGTTTTCATGGTGTAGCTGGACAATTCAAAGGCAAACCGGTTCATGGCAGATCACCTTTCAATGGAGATAAAAACTAACGTTGTCTTGTACCTGCAAGTATTATATAAAGAACCCTGATAAAATTTAGTTTTCCACCGCTGTCCGCATTAAAAGGCAGCAGCTGCAGCCAACCTTTGGGCAATCATACCTGAAACAGGGCGTTTGTCAAAGATTTATTGCTGCCGAAAAAGCATGACTGGAGGTCGCTTTGTATTCCAAAATCATTATGTTAAGCTTTCCTGCTGAGGTGGCCCAGAAAGCACTGGTCTGTCAGCTCACCAGACAGTATGACCTGCTGTTCAACATCTTGAGCGCATCCATATCCAACCAGAAAAACGGCTCCATGGTTCTGGAAATCATGTCCGGCTCCAAAAGCGGGTTTAATAAAGGGGTAAAATTTCTGAAAGAACAGGGTGTTACGGTGTCTCTTCCCGAGCAGCAGATTTACAAGGACGAAGAAATCTGCACCCATTGCGGTGCCTGCACCGCTGTCTGCCCCACGGATGCCCTGTACATCAAACGCCCGGAAATGGAAGTCATCTTTGACAAGGCCAAGTGCTCGGTTTGTGAGCTGTGCATCCTCACCTGCCCCACCCGGGCCATGGGTCTTTTTTCCACCCGCCCCGAAGAACTGGTCTGATGCCCGAACCGGTTGTTGCGGTTGCACTGAGCGGCGGCGTGGACTCACTTGTGTCAGGTATTCTGGTCAAAAAACGCTTTTCTAAAGTCTTTGGCATCCATTTTACCACCGGCTTTGAATCCGGCCCCCTGAATACCCGGGAACTTGAACGGCAGCTTGGATTCAACATTCATACGGTTGACCTGTCCGATGCCTTTCAGCGATGTGTGGTCAAGTACATGGTGGACACCTACCTTGACGGCAGGACCCCCAATCCCTGCCTGATCTGCAACCGGGATATCAAATTCGGCGCCCTGTTCACCCATGCCATGCGTCTTGGCGCGACCATCCTGGCCACGGGCCACTATGCCTGCGTCCGTAACGCGGTAACCCCTGGCCCGGCCAACGACACTGGCCCGTCACTGTATACCGGACACGACGCCCTCAAGGACCAGACCTATTTTTTAAGCCTGGTGCCCCCCGCCCTGCTGGATCAACTGTATTTTCCCCTGTGCACCATGACCAAACAGGATGTGCGCAAATTTGCATCTGCAAACAACCTGACCCCACTTCACACCAAGGAAAGCCAGGACATCTGTTTTCTGGGGTCCGATTCCCCTGCCCGGTTTATTGCCAGAAGCCGGTCCCTTCCCAGCGAACCCGGCCCCATTGTCAATGCCGATCAACAGGTGGTGGGGACCCACCAGGGACTGTACCGATACACCATCGGTCAGCGCCGGGGCATTAACTGTCCGGCATCCAGACCCTACTATGTCAGACAAATTGACATCCCGTCCAATCGGCTGGTGGTGTGTCACAAAGAAGATCTGGCCCAGGACCGTTTCGAGGTGAATGAACTGGTCTGGAACGGACCGGATAACAGCCGTATACCCAATGTGCAGGTCCGCATCCGTTACAATCACCCCGGTACGCCGGCCAGCCTGGTCAGAAAAGACAACATCGGGGTTGTGACATTAAAACACCCCCAGAATGCCGTGACGCCAGGTCAGGCAGCGGTATTTTACGATAAAGATCAGCTGATTGGGGCAGGAATTATTCAATGAAGAACACATTTGTCATTAAAACCCTTGGCTGCAAGGTTAACCAGTATGAAAGTGACGGCATCGGCGCCGGACTGGAAGCCAGAGGCTGGCAGAAAGCGGTTTTTGAAAATCAGGCAGATCTGGTAGTGGTGAACACCTGTGCGGTCACAGCCAGAGCAGGGATGCAGTCCAGACAGGCCATCCGACGGTTTTCCAAAGATTATCCCAACGCTGTGATCATCGCCACAGGCTGCCATATACAGACCGATCCCTCCTTGATCCGGCAGATGACGCCGCGCCCTCTCATGGTCTGCAACGCCGATAAAACCCGGATTGCCAACCGCATCGATCAGATCATGGCCCGGACAGATCCCTTTAAATTCAAGGCCACCGACCATTCCGGCGCGTCCGGATTCAAAGGGTTTGATCAGGTGGTATCCGGCCGCATGACACGGGCCTATCTGAAAATCCAGGACGGCTGCAATGCCTTTTGTTCTTACTGCATCATTCCCCATGCCAGGGGCGCATCCGTGTCCATGCCCGAGCATGAGGTGATGCGGCACCTTGACATCCTGGGCCGGGA
>CAZLNA010000319.1:0-3148 GCA_964560485.1 uncultured Desulfobacula sp.
CCGTTCACGGCATGGATAATACCGTCCTCTGTCTTGAAACGAACATGCAGATCTGATACATCGAGAATCAAAGCACACCCCCGGGGCCAGCGGCGATACCATCTCTTCTGATCTCGGCCACGCCTTGAAACCCCTTGGTCTCATGGCACATCATGGCGGCATGGACAGCTCCGTGAAAGAATGACCAGGGCTCACTCCACTCAATATCGTATCCCGCAGTTTCCAATATGCGGATAACACCGGCATCAAACCGGCTTTCTTCCAAAATCAGATGCCCGCACGGCTGACAGTGAAGCCTGGGCTCGGTCATTGCAATGTCCATTGAACGGCTGTCATGAAATATGTGTGAGAGAAATTGAAACACCGCAGACAGTATCCTGTCGGATCCCGGGCTTCCGGTTACCATCCAGGGCCTGTTGCTGAGGCTGACGATGGTCGGGCATACCATGGATACCGGCATGCCGCCCGGTTTTAAAAAGTGAGGGTGGCAAGGATCGGTCTGATTGCAGTCCACAAGATAGTTATTGTATAAAAACCCCAATCCGTTTGCAGCCGCTTTTGCTCCATACACCAAATTAATGGACTGAGTGATCCCCACACTGTTACCATCTTTATCCATGACAGACAGGTGGGTGGTTTCTCCGCCAACAGGGGAGGTCACTCTGGTTCTTGATGCCAAACCGTTTCCATTCAGAATATGCTTTGCAATCAGGTCATGGGATCCATGATCCAGCATGGGGTCCTGTTCAGGGATGTATCCTCGGGCAAAGACAGGCCGGCCGGCAAGAGAGGTCAGAACCGTCCGGATGATTTCCGCTGTAATCTGCTCTTTGCAGATTTTTGCGTCCCTGTCACCGTTATAAATCTGCTCAAGAATCTGAAGCATCATCAACAACCCCCTTCCGGGAGAGGGAGGGGGTGGCACATGCAGGGTCACCCCTTTCAGATTCATTGCAAGAGGATCTGCCGGGCTGGGCCAGGGAATATCTTGAAGGTCCTCCAAACTGAGAAACCCCTGGTTCCTGTCCATATCCTCAGCAATGGCATGGGCAATATCACCGGTGTAGAACTCATCTGCCCCATTTTTTGCCACCTGTTCCAGTACAAGGGCCAGATCGCTCTGTTTGAAGAGATCACCCGGGGCATATGGGGCGGTCCCGTTTTTCAAAAAATAAGCCCCACCGACTGCCGAACTGTGCTGATGGAACAAGGTTAGTTCTCTTTCTTGCAGGTCATGCTGAAGACGCGTGATCCGATATCCATTCCGTGCGATATCGATGGCCGGCTTGAACAATTCCTCCCACTTCATCACCCCGAAATGACGGTTCATGTATTCAATGACAGCCAGTGTTGTCGGAACACTGGTGGCCCGGTAGCCGTGGTGCAGATCGTAGGGATCAAGTTTGTCCGGCCGGAGTTTCAGCGGCACTCTGCCGGACCCGTTCAGAAAAACATATTTGCCATTCACGCCGACCATAGCCATTGACTGCCCGCCGACACCGCAGGCCTGGGGTTCACATACACATAATGCAAGAGCTGCTGCACATGCTGCATCCACCGCATTCCCTCCCAGTTGAAGCATCTCAACACCGGCATGGGTGGCTTCCGGAAATGCAGAGGCTACCATGCCACCTGATGCCCTGCTACACTTACCAGCCTGGTCCGTCTGAAAGGACTGTTCTATCCGCCTAATATCCATTCTTGCTATCTGTCCGTAACTTATCAAACCAAATCAACAGCACTCTTATATGCAACTATCAAACCAACTATATAAATCATTGAAAATAAAAGAAATTCAACCAGCTCGTCATCAATATTTCTCAGCAAGCAATCTTGTATGGGAATTAATAGATCTCAAATAAACATAAAATAAGGAACTTTAACTTCCCATTATTTGTAAAAACTCATTTCTTGAACTCCAGATAGGGCATTTAAATGATCGCTCACCTCGCCTGTTCATTTTTTTCTTGTAATCTACCAAGAATACAGGGTATTGAATATCATTCATCCTTAGCTTGAGGATCTGTATTATCTTGCGATTTTACGGGTTGGTTTGGAGAGGATGAGTACAGAATAGTGATTGGGATCTTTAAGTTCCCATATTAAATTTCGGATAAAAAAACACCATCATCAGGAAAGCAATGGATCTCCATAAAATCGAAGCAGATGTGACCCAAAAGGCCGGTGACAAATTCGGACGTGCGGAAAACGGGATGGTGGTGACCGCCTTCAGCCAGGCTACCCAAGCCGGTGTTCATATGCTTGAAAAAGGAGGTAATGCAGTTGATGCAGCCTGCGCCTCGTCCATAGCACTATGTGTGTGCGAGCCCCAGTCCAGCGGCCTGGGTGGCCAAGGTATTGCTATTGTCCATATCAACGGCAGAACCATTGCTCTGGACGGGTCCGGCAGGGTTCCATCCCTGGCCCACATCAGCAGATTTTCGGATCAGTACTACTCATCCGGGTATCAGTCAGCCACAGTACCCAGCCTGCTGGCCTTTATCGGATATCTTCATATGACCTACGGGCGATTGGAGTGGCCCCAGATTCTTGAACCGGCCATCCGGCTGGCCAAATACGGATACCGAATATCACCGCTGCAGCACTATCACCAGACCGTCCACCTGGGTGAATTCCTATCTTCTCAGTCAGATACAGCTGCCCGGTATTTCCTGAAAAACGGGAAGACCCCCTATGATCCTGGTGATCTGTTCATCCAGAACGACCTGGCCGATCTTCTTGAAATCATCGCCAACGAGGGCCCCCGGCCATTCTATCTGGGTAAGGTAGCCAGGCAGATTGATGACGACATGAAAGCCAATCGGGGATTTTTAACCAGTGACGACCTGGCGCTGATCCCCTGGCCCATTGAACGCCGCCCCCTGGCCAGGCAGTTCCGGGATGTCAGCATTTGCACGGTCCCCCCGCCGGCCGCCGGTCGCCCCCTGCTTCTGGTACTGCTGATGCTGAGTCATCTTGAACCTGGATTTATCAGCCGGATGACCCCCCAGAGTGCCCACGTGCTGGCCGAAACCTTTCGGCGATCACTCCTTCAAAGACGCCAGCACACCATCCATCCGGACCTGTATTCCCAGAGCCAGGATAAAACCATGACCTCCCCCCAGTTTGCCGCGGATCAGGTCATGTC
>CAZLNA010000320.1:0-3138 GCA_964560485.1 uncultured Desulfobacula sp.
GCTGGCGGCAATGTGGCAGCGTTTCTGTTTCAATGCGGTCAGTCCGCCCATTGACCCGGCAATACCAAACATGGCCATGTGGTCGCGATGCTTGATGTTAAAGGTGGAGATGATCTTGTCCAGGAGCAGGTCGTTACTGCCGCTGATGAGGACCAGTCCATGATAATCAGGTAGTTTGGGCGGCTTGGGGTAGTTCCTGGTACCGGCTTCGATCCACTGGATCACCAGTTTTTTGGGAAAAAGCCATTTGCCGGTTACTTTTGAGGCTGGCAGGCCTTTTTCTGCGATCAGGGTATAGACCATTTTTTCATTAACATTCAAAAAGGCAGCCACTTGCCGGGTCGACAGCATTTCTTCCATAACCCACTCTCCTGAAAGGGGGATTTCTCCCTATTCTGCGTTGGTTTTGATATTCTTATATCAGAAAGCGAAGACCGGTGAAATGATTTTGAATGATTGGCAGCTCCCCAATGATTCCGGTGACAGACCACAGTGAATCCTGCTTGACTTTCAAACGTCCTGCCTTTATCTATTAACGGTATATGGAAGCTAAGATCATCGCCATTGTCGGAAAGTCCAACTCCGGCAAAACCACACTTCTGGAAAAACTGGTAGCCTGCCTGGCAGACAGGGGGTATCGAATCGGCTCAGTCAAACATGCCCACTGCGGTTTTGAAATGGATACGCCGGGCAAGGACAGCTGGCGGCATAAACGGGCCGGTACTGCCGCTACCCTGGTGCTGTCAGAAGACCGGGCCGCGCTGATAAAAGAGGATACCAGGGGGCCGAAAGAAAAAATTATGGATTATCTGGATGGCATGGATCTGATCCTCGTTGAAGGTTTTAAGCGGGCGGCATTTCAAAAAATTGAGATTTTTCGAAAAAACGGCCCCCATGAAACGCCCCTGTTTCTCGACCCGCAGTTCAATCTTGGACAGGATCTGATTGCTGTTGTCACTGATGCTCCGGTGGCACCGGATGTGCCGGTTTTCGGCCTTGAAGAGACCGGACCGCTGGCAGACTTCATTGAATCCAGGTTTTTAAAAACGTCCTGATGCTAAAAAGATATCAACACTGGGAAAAACTCAATAAACAGCAGGAAATCTGTCTCCTGATTCTTGCCCTCATTTTATCTGCCCTGCCCGGACTTGCAGACACGCGGCCAGTCTCAGGCTGCATTACCAATTTTGAGGGCGGGCAGATCGACTGGCAGACTGGACGGATCATCGCCTATGGCCGGGCCGCACCCAAGGATATGTCAAAGGCAGATATTGATTCCCTGCCAGGTGCGGCACGGGCAGAAGCCAGCCACAGGATCATCCGGATGCTTAAGCAGATCCGGATTGAGTCAGGGCGAAGTGTTGGAGACTATGCGGCTCAAAATGATATTATCCTGGCAGGAATTGAAAAAACCGCCAGAGATGCGGTGGTATCCAAGCAGACCTACACATCTGCGCTCTCAGTGGAACTCAGGCTCGAGGCCAGTATGCGGGGGGGATTTTTGCAGCTTGTGCTGCCAGAGGAGATCCGCCAGATTCCCAAGATCAGCATGCTCGGGGCAGCCGGGGCACCGGCCCTGAAAACAGGGCGTACTTTCACCGGCCTTGTCATTGATGTCAGGGGGCTTGATGTCACGCCTGTGCTGAATCCCTATATTGTCAGTGAACAGGGAGAGGCTGTTTACACTCCGCAGTTCATTTCAAGGGAATTTGCCGTCCAGAACGGGGTCTGCCGTTATGCCTGCAGCATGGAAACCGCATTGAAAGATGACCGGATCGGTTCAACCCCTCTGGTGTTCAAAGGATTGAGAAAAGAAGGCAAATTGAATACGGTTGTGGTTATCAGCATGTCAGACTATCATCTGCTTGAAAAGGTGGAGGCACGTCACCAGTTTTTTCGTGAGTGCCGGGTGGTCCTGGTGATTGATTGAGCTGATAAACCCTCTGGCATACCAGGGGTAAGTACGATCTGACATCCAGTCGATCATAAGGGAAGGAAAAATGGAGACCAGTGAATTAAAAAGATATCGCGATTTTTTAAAGGACACGATCCGAAAAACAATCAATTTCCGCCGTACCGACCAGAACCGGCAGATTCCAGCGCCGTCCATCCAGGAACCGTATTCTTCGGATGTTCAGCTGATCCGCCTGCCTGGACCGGATGACTGGAAAACCATCTCTAAAACAGATGTTACCGATGCCATTGCCAGGAGGAAAAGCCGGCGCAGGTATCTTGATCTTCCCTTGTCCATGGAAGAGTTGGCTTATCTTCTCTGGACTACCCAGGGACTCAGAGAGCCGCCTTCTCATGGCCACGCCTATCGGACGGTTCCTTCTGCCGGATGCCGCCACGCCTTTGAAACGTATCTGGCAGTGTTTCGGGTGGATTCCCTTGAACCCGGTGTCTACCGTTATCTGCCGGTTGAGCATCAGCTGGTGCTTGAATTTAAAGATGATATGCTCCCTGAAAAAATGATCCATGCCACCTTTGGCCAGACGTATCCGGGCCGGTCTGCAGTGACCTTTATCTGGGCGGCGGTCCCATACCGGATGGAGTGGCGTTACAGCCTTGCTGCCCATAAAGTGATCGCACTGGATGCGGGCCATGTCTGCCAGAACCTTTACCTTGCCTGTGAAGCCATTCATGCCGGCACCTGTGCCATTGCAGCCTATGATCAAGAGGAGATCGATGAATTGCTGGGGCTGGATGGAAATAATATATTCGTCATCTATCTGGCGCCGGTGGGAAAGGTGTAATCTATTTTTGCGGCGGTGATGATTCCCCGAGCATGATACGGATGATTTCCTTGTCTGTCTCCCGCATGCCCTCCCGGCCGAGGCGGCCGATATTCCGGATGGTATTTTCAACCCCTTTGGTCACAATGCCGTCTCCGCCGTAAAACTGGTAGCCGTTCTGGTACATGTGGAACCCCAGAATTCCGGCATCGACAGCAGCTGCTATTTTTGCAGCACATGAGGCTTTTGCCCCGTCACAGATAATGCCCGACACAATGGCCAGCGCATTGACGATGGTATGGGCGATCTGGGCATAACGGCCGCCATGGAGCCAGGCAATACCCGCCCCCGCCCCAACCCCTGCGCTCACAGCACCGCAGTAAGCAGAAAGCCGTCCGATGCC
>CAZLNA010000321.1:0-3135 GCA_964560485.1 uncultured Desulfobacula sp.
GCGGTTGATTTCCTGGGGGGTATAGGACACCATGATACCGAAGACCAGCACCACGCAAAGCGCCCCGATATAGATCAATACCTGCATCATGGCCAGAAACATGCTGCCCAGAAAGAGATAAAGCCCGGAGATACCGAGCATGCACACGGCGAGCCCGAGCACCGAGTGCATGAGCATCACACTCCGCCGGACCGCCAGGTAGGCTCCGAATACGGTCAGCAGGGCAAATGCGGCAAAAAGGATGTCCGACATCTGGTTTAAATACGTCATTTTTGTTCTTCCACTTCCCTGAGCAGGTCAAAATGAAAATCCGCCTTTGAGAACGAGGCGAGTTCATATTCGTTTGAAAAATCAATTGCATCTGTCGGGCAGGCATCCACACAGCTTCCGCAGAGACTGCAGAAGGTATAGTTATAGGTATACTTTACCAGAACCTTGCCCTTGACCCCTTCCTGCTTTTCTCCTTTCAGTTCAATACACGAACTGGGGCATTCCCTTGCACACCGCATGCAGGAGATGCACCTATGGGACCGGGTTTCTTCATCCAGCACCATTTTAAGCCGCCCCCGGATATTGGGGGTGACGTCGATTTTCTGGCGCGGGTAGTGAACGGTCACCGTGGGTTTCATAAAGGCTTTAAACGTGACCAGCATGCCGCTGACCAGGCTTTTCCCGCCGCTGAACAGGTCTTGAAAATAGCCGCTCATATCATCCCCCTGATCAGCGGAAACAATTTAATGCAAATCGCTGTAACCAAGAGGTTCACCAGAGAAAACGGGATCAGGTATTTCCATGAAAAGTTCAGGAGCTGATCAAACCTGACCCTGGGAAAGGTCCAGCGGATCCATACCATGACCAGCATGAGCACATAGACTTTGGCCAGAAACCATATGGCACCGGTATATTCGAAAAACGGGAGTGGAATGCCCCGCCAGCCGCCTAAAAACAGGACCGTTGCGATAGAGCAGACCAGGAACATGTTGGCGTATTCGGCAATCATAAAAAGGGAAAACCCGAACCCAGAGTATTCAGTGTGAAAACCTGCAGTCAATTCACTTTCCGCCTCAGGCAGATCAAACGGGTTCCGGTTGGTTTCAGCCAGACCGGCAATAAAATAGATGATGAATGCCACCGGCTGGATCAGGATAAACCAGACCCTGCCCTGGGCTTCGACAATCCCCTGCATACTGTAGGTCCCGGTCATCAGAGCAATACAGAGGATGGACAGCAGCACAGGCACCTCAAATGAAATATTCTGGGCAACCGAACGCATGGCCCCGAACAGGGAGTATTTATTATTCGAGCCCCATCCGGCCAGCAGGATGGTCAATACGCTGATAGAAGCGATGGTTACGATGAACAGCAGGCCGAGATTGAAATCCCTGGCCTGAAGCTTCTGGCTGAAAGGCACCACAATAAAGGGAAGAACAACCGGTGAAAACGCCAGCAGGGGGGCAAGCCGGAACAGGACCCCGTCTACATCTCTTGGGATGATCAGCTGTTTGCCGATAATCTTAACCCCATCCACTGCCAGCTGAAGGATACCGAACGGACCGACTTCCATGGGTCCCGGCCGGCGCTGAATCTTGGCTGAAATTTTACGCTCAAGATATCCCATGAGCAGGGCATTGAAAAACCCGAAGGAAATCATGATCACAGCATAGGAAATGGTTCTGAACAATATACGGATGAGTTCTTCCATTATCGATCAATCTCCGGTATGACCAGGTCAAAGCTGCCCATGGTGGTCACCAGATCGGACAGCAGCATGTCTGCACACAATTGAGGCATAACGCTCAGGTTGGAAAAGGAAGGGACCCTGATCTTCAACCGGTACGGAACATCAGAACCGTCACCGATCAGCAGATAGGTCAATTCTCCCCTGGCCGTCTCAACACTGTAGCTGGTCATGCCCGGTGCAAGTTTGAGCTTGGATTTCACCTTGGTACGGACATCGCCTTCAGGCAGTTTGTCCAGTGCCTGTTCAATAATCCTCAGACTCTGCTCCATTTCACGGTATTTGACCAGGTATCGGGCCATACAGTCACCGGCATCCTCCACCGGTACATCAAAATCAAACTCAGGATAGACTGAGTAAGGGGCATTTTTCCGGACATCGTAAGAAATCCCGCTTCCCCTGAGGACCGCCCCGGTCACACCGTACTGACGGGCCATCTGCTGAGAGATCACGGCAATGCCTTTCATGCGTTTCTGCAGGATCACATTACCGCTGACCAGGGTTTCATACATTTCAAACCGGGTTCTGAGGCGGTCGATAAATTCCCGGGTGCGACGGATAAAGGGTTCGTCAATATCCTTCATCACGCCGCCGACCCTGAAATAACTGTACGTCAGACGGCTTCCGGTAATATCTTCAAGGATATCAAGAATATCTTCCCTGTCATCAAAAGTATAGAGGATCGGCGTAAATGCACCCAGGTCGAGAATGAATGCCCCCAGCCAGAGCAGGTGGCTGGCGACCCGGTTCAGTTCCGCCGTGATCACGCGGATATATTCCGCCCGCCTGGGCACCTCAATACCGGCAGCCCGCTCAATCAGTCCGGCATACCCATGGTTAAAGGCCATGGCATTGACATAATCCATGCGGCCGGCATTGGCCCAAAATTTGGGCCAGGCCCTGGACTCAGCCATTTTTTCATGCATCCGGTGCCCATACCCCAGATCCGGCTGGGGATCGAGCACCCATTCGCCATCCATTTCCAGGACTACCCTGAGAACACCGTGGGTGCTGGGGTGCTGAGGGCCCAGATTCAGATAAAACCGGTGGGTCTGGGCAAGATCCTGTTCCGGGGTATGCGTCAGGTGATCATCATTCATCGTCTGCGTTCCGCCTGAAAATATCGGTTTTTGATTTTATAGTTTTTTCATTTTTAAGCAGGGGTTTCAGGTTGGTGTCTGATTCGTCAAGAATAAGGGGGGCCATATTGGGGTGGCCTGAAAAATGGACACCAAAAAAATCCCTTGTCTCTCTTTCATGCCAGTCTGCGCCCTGATAGATGCTTGAAATGCTGGGCACCCCGTTTTCTTTATCTGCCGCACATTGGACCATGATCCGGTGATTGATATCATGCCGGGCAAACTGGTAGAGAACCTCAATATCCGGATCTGTATGAC
>CAZLNA010000322.1:0-3123 GCA_964560485.1 uncultured Desulfobacula sp.
ACTATGAAGATGGTTTTGGAATCCGGCATAAGACAGTGGTTCCTCCTTCAGGATGTGTTGAGATGGCAAGTTCTGCCCCGATCAGATCAGCCCTGTGGTGCATGATATCAAGCCCCATTCCGTTTTCTGCAGAAGTCATCCCTTTTCCATTGTCGGTCACTTCAATGGTGATGGCGGCATTTTCATCGTTTATCCGGACAATAATGTGAGAGGCGCTGCTGTGTTTGGCCGCATTGTTAATCGATTCGCGGGTGATGCTGAACAGGTGGTTCAAAAGGCTGGCATCTTCAAATGTGAGTTCTGTCATGCGGGTATCAATGGTGCATTTTATGCCAAAGGCCTTTTCCACTTCCCTGCAGTAGCGCACAAGGGTATTTATAAATTTTTTGCTTTCAAAATGAATGGGCATGAGTCCTTTGACCATGGCCCGTGTCTGGGCAATGGCCTGGTTGATCAGGTCAGAAACGTCTCTGGCCAGGGCAGCTTCAGGGTGATTTTCTTTTTCAAGCCGCCGCTTGAGCAGCGTGGCCATGGCATCAACCCCTGCCAGATGGGAGCCGAGATCATCATGCAGGGCCTGTCCCATTGTCAGCCGTTCCTGGTCGCTGATCCGGGTGATTTCGCGTTCCAGCTGCCGCTGCCTGGAAATATCGGTTATCGAGGCAATGCTTTGGCCGGTTCCCTCGACCATGGCCACGGTAAGGATGCTTTCCAGGATTTTGTTATCTGCTATTTTAACTTTGCAGGGGTAATTTCGGGGCGCCCTGTCCGGGTGTTTTCTGCGCAAATGATGGTACCGGACCACTTTTTCCTTATCTGCATCAGCGATCATTTCGAAAAATTTCATCTTGTTGATGATCTTTTCCAAAGGGATGCCGGAGATGGCTGCGGTTTCTGAATTGGCCATGGAAATGACCATGTTCTCTTCAATCAGAATGGTTGCTGTTCCGGTGTTTTCGAAAAGGGTCTGATACCTGGGGTCTGTGCGGGTCTGGTCTGGGGGCAGGGTCTTTTTCATCTGGGATCAATTTTTTTTAGACGCTTTTTTTTAAAACACCATAACAGCATTGAAAGGTTAATTCCAGGGGAATCCGCACCTGTTTTAAGTCATGGTCAAACAAGGGGTTATTGCGACGCCATATCTTCAAGAATCCGGTAAAAGCCTTTTTCATATCTCACCAGAAAAAGACCGTCTGTAAGATCGTAATAGCCATTGGTCATGGTCGGCAGTACCGTGATCAGGCAGATATCCACCCCGCACCAGTTGCTGATGATCACCCATTTGCCCTCTTTTTTTTCAAGCGCATAATATTGAGCGCCGCACGATCCCCCGCCCCAGCAGAAAAGCATTTCTTTCTGCCCGTCCTGGTTCAGGTCAAAATAGGATAGTGTCACACTGCTTTCAAACGCCATGCAGTCAGAGGCAAAAATAGCTTGGCAAAGCCCTTCTGGAACAGGGCCGGGTGATTCGACAGGTGTCCAGCCCGATACCGGGCCCGAGTTCGAAGAACACGCCGTCGTGATCAGCATGGCGATCAGCATCAAAATGAGGTAATGAAACCGTTGTGTTTTTTTGTACCTGGTTCTTTGCAGCATCAAAACCGCTCCTCTGTCAAATCCCTTGTTAACGTGTTCAGGCCCTGTTCTGAACACGCAATATGTTACCTGAGACTTTACCACAGACAGAGGCGTGTCTGTCGAGAAGAAAATTCGAAAAAACAAAGAAGACCAACACAGACCCCAGGCCGCAGGTTCACCTGGCTTTGCTAAGCGCATCCTCAACCGCATTCATGATGACGACACTGCTCATTGTGGCACCAGACACGCCATCCACCCGGGTGGACTGCTCCATGATAATTCTTTGCGGGATCGTTTTTTCAGCAGCTTTTCCTTTCCAGGTTCGATGGCTTAAAAGGGTTATCGCTGAAATACGCTGCTGCTCCACTGTGACGGTCACGGTCACTTTTACCGGGCCCTGTGAGGCAGAGCCGTGATAGGTGCCGTCCCTTAAGGTGTCTTGCTTTATTTTTCCGCCAGCGATGTGTTGTGCTGCGCACCCGGCCAGACACAGGATACAAAATAGAACTGGAAGATACCAATAACCGGTTTTCATTATTCCCTCTGCTGTTTACATTAAGATTCCGGACGAATTCATCATATATGATTAGACAAAATAAAAACAAGATTGTGACATCTTAAATGGGTCACCATCAAAAAAAGGGTTCAAACATATTGATAAAATCCCTCCTGATCATCCAAATATTATTTAAACATAACAGAATGCTAATGGTCCTGGGCTAACAATACGGGCATGAACATGAAAAATCGAACCTATCAAAAATCATTTATCCTCGATATGGACGGCGTGGTTTATACCGGCTCTGAACTGATCCCGGGAGCCAAAGATTTTGTAAACCGCCTGAAACAGGGCAGCTATAAATTCTTATTTTTAACCAATAACTCCTATTATACCCCTGCCCAGCTCAGAGAGCGGCTGCTCAAGATGGGCATTGATGTTGACCAGAACTGTTTTTACACCTCTGCCATGGCAACCGCCAGTTTTTTAAAGCTGCAGAAACCTGAAGGCTGCAGCGCATATGTGATCGGCGGAAAAGGCGTGGTCAATGAATTTGAGCGGGCCGGCATTGAGATCACATCGGCAAAGCCCGATTATGTAGTCATTGCAGAAACTGAAGAATACGATTATGCCCGGATTATTGAAGCCACCCTGCTGGTCCAGGAAGGGGCAAAATTCATTGCTACGAATTCAGACCTGACCGGCCCTTCTGTAAGAGGCCTGGTGCCGGCTTGCGGTGCGCTGGTGGCGCCCATTGAAAAAGTGACCGGCATTGCCCCGTATTTCTTGGGCAAACCCAACCCTGCCATGATGTTCTGGGCCCGGAAAAAGCTCGGCGTTCACTCTGCAAACTGTTTTATGATCGGCGACCGCATGGATACGGATATTGTCGGCGGTCTTGAATCGGGCATGACCACCTGCCTGGTTCTGTCCGGCGTCTCTACCAGAGCGGTCATGGACCGGTTTCCATACCAGCCCGATTACGTATTCAATCACCTGGGCGAGATTGATCCAGGAGCCATTGCATCAAAACGAAAGGGTGTTGA
>CAZLNA010000323.1:0-3116 GCA_964560485.1 uncultured Desulfobacula sp.
TTCTGCGACTGGTATCTTGAGGCGGCCAAGCCTGCGCTCTATGAAAAAGAAGGGGCCCACAGACGGGATGTCACCCGGAGTGTGCTCGCGCGCGTTCTTGAAGATGTACTGGTGATGCTCCACCCGTTCATGCCGTTTGTCACTGAGGAGATCTATCATATCCTGCCGGCAACAGACGGCTCTGTGATGAATGCCAGTTATCCCTTCAATGAAGCCGATTTTGAACGGTTCAAGGATGAAACGGTTGAATCAGAGACTGCTTTTATTTTTGATGTGATCTCAGGCATCCGGAATATCCGCAGCGAGATGAATATTCAGCCGTCCATGAAAATCAAGGTGCTTGCCCAGACCGATCATGAGACAGAAAAACTTCTGATAGCGGAAAATAAGGCGGTAATTGTCAATTTGTCCAGCCTTGAAAGCCTTTTCTTCTGCGATAGGGATAATATCCCGTCATCCAGCGCCTCTTCTGTCACAGCCAATACCACCTGTTTTGTTTCCCTGGAAGGGGTGATTGATTTTGATGCTGAGATCAAGCGGCTTGAAAAAGAACTCGATAAAAACACCAAGGAATTATTGGGTGTTCAGAAGCGTCTGAACAATGACAGTTTCCTGGACAAGGCGCCTGAAGAGGTCATCAACAAGGTAAAAGCCCAGCATGTTGAAATTGAGGAGAAAAATGCAAAACTCAAGGAGAACCTTGAGCGCATTCAAAAATTAAAATGAGTGAGATGAACACCATTGAAAAGATCATCAAGCTGGCGTTGTTTGAGGATTCCGGCCTTGGCGACCTGACGTCCGAATCGATTCTCATGGAAAATTTTTCCGGAAACGGGATCATGGTTGCCAAGCAGGGGTTTGTTCTAGCCGGTATTGATGTGGCCAGGCGAGTGTTCCAGCTTCTTGATTCCGGGTGCCAGTGTTTTTCTGCCTATGCTGACGGGGATACAGTCAAGAACGGTGAAATATTTTTCAAGGTCAACGGCAGTCTTCTCGCCCTGCTCAAAGGGGAACGGGTTGCCTTGAACTTTCTGCAGCGTCTGTCCGGTATTGCCACCCTGACCCGGCAGTATGTGGAGACGCTGAATTCGGATACGGTCCGGCTGACCGACACCCGCAAGACCACACCGGGACTGCGGTGCCTTGAAAAAGAGGCCGTGCGGGCCGGCGGAGCCCAGAATCACCGGATGTCCCTGTATGACGGTGTCCTTATCAAAGACAATCACATCAGTGTGGCCGGATCAGTGAAAAACGCGGTAAAAGCAGTGCGGTCCCGGACCAGCCACCTGATGAAAATTGAGGTTGAAGTCAATACGCTGGAGCAGGTCAGAGAAGCACTGACAGCCGGCGCAGAGGTGATCATGCTCGATAACATGGATTTTGAACAGATGACCCGTGCAGTTGAACTGATTGACGGCAGAGCGGTTGTGGAAGCCTCTGGCAATGTGTCGCTCGATACCCTCAACCAGATTGCTGCCACAGGCGTGGATGTGATTTCCTGCGGCGCACTCACCCATCAGGCCAGATCGGTTGATATCAGCATGCGGATTTCAACACCCTGAAGAAAAAACAAACAACTATGTTTAATTGGGATTTGAGGCGGTATCCACCTCTGACTCGATATAGGTCAGTTTATTACGGCCGGTTTCCTTGGATTTGTAGAGCGCCTTGTCTGTCCGGCGGATAAAAGCCCTGAAATCTTCTCCTTCCAAAAGTTCGGTCGCGCCGATGCTCACGGTGATGCCCTGCTTTACGCCGGGTTCGGGCTCAAACACACAGGCTGAAATATTATCCTTGATCCTGGCGCCCACGACGCAGGCTTTCTGGAGCCCGGTTTCCGGCAGGATGATGGCAAATTCTTCTCCGCCATACCGGTAGGCTGTATCCATGGACCGCATGCATGAATTGATGGTATCACCGATCTGGTGGAGCACTTTGTCCCCTTCCAGATGGCCCCAGGTATCATTGTATTCCTTGAAGTAGTCAATATCCAGAATGAGCAGGGACAACTGTCGGGAGTACCGGTGGTACCGTTTGATCTCTGTTTTGATCTGGTTGAAGAAATGCCGGGAGTTGTAAAGACCGGTCAGGGCGTCTGTGATGGCCAGTTTTTCCAGCTCTTTGAGCAGTTTGAGGCGTTCTTGTTTGAAACCGGCTTCCCTGAGGACCCGCTTGATCCTCAGGTCAAGTTCCTCGAACCGGAACGGTTTAAAAATAAAGTCGCTGGCACCGGCCTGGACCGCCTCTTCATAAGAGTAGTCTGCACTGTATCCGGTCATGACCATGACGTCCGCGTCATAGGCATCCTTGATTCGCCGGGTGAGTTCAAGGCCGTCCATACCATGCATCATGATATCGGTGAGAACCACATTGGCGTCAAAGGTTTCAAGCGCCTGAAGGGCTTCTTCAGCATTGAGGACACTTTTGACATCATAGTCGAGCAGCTTGAGATATTCCTCAACAGATTCCTTGATGGCGGAATCATCATCAACAATAAGAATGGAATGTGGCATGCCCTTTCTCCAGTCCAGCCTGACCCCTGCGCTAAGAGCCTGTCTTGACACTTATAACCGCAATTGTTAAATGTATGCTGATCAACTTGTAGCCATAACGCAAGGTTTTTGTCAATATATTAGTTTGGAGACCTTTTGAAACTGAAAATAGAAAACATCCGCAATTTCAGCATCATTGCCCATATCGATCATGGCAAATCAACCCTGTCCGACCGGCTGATTCAGTTGTCCGGCATTATTGAGGACAGGGACATGAAAGACCAGATCTTAGATTCCATGGACATTGAGCGTGAAAGGGGGATAACCATAAAAAGTCAGACCGTTACCCTGCCTTACACAGCAGAAAACGGTGAGCAGTACCTGCTCAATCTCATTGATACCCCGGGCCATGTGGATTTTTCATATGAAGTGTCCCGGGCCCTGGCATCTTGCGAAGGCGCGTTGATCCTGGTGGACGCCAGCCAGGGCGTTGAGGCTCAGACCCTTGCCAATCTTTACCTGGCACTTGAGCATGACCTTGAGATCATTCCTGTAATCAATAAAATTGATCTGCCGTCAGCTGAAATTGAATGGGCCAGAAAACAGATTGAAGAAGACCTGGGG
>CAZLNA010000324.1:0-3114 GCA_964560485.1 uncultured Desulfobacula sp.
TCATCGGGATGCCGCTTTTTTGAATCGCGTATTTCTCTTTGATCCCGGCACAATAGATGTCAGGTTTGTAAATTTCGAGTAAAAGCTCGGTTTCATATTGGCTGACATCATCGATGACCAGGGTGTTTTCTTCCATTTCCGGCATCATGCCTTTGTAGTCCTTGAACTCGTATCCTTTTTCTTCAAGCGCTTTGATTTCTTTTTCAGTTTTTCTGGGATTGAATTTTTCTTTATCTTTTTCGACATCGAGTTCTTCAATATTTCTCGAATCCGCATCGATTTTAATATCCGGAATGACCTCTCTTCCTTCATAATCATCCCTGTGTGCAAACTCATACCCGGCTGAAACAGTTTTCATGCCGATTTCCCTGAATAGATCCTGATAGTGGTGAGCTCTTGAACCTCCCACAAACAGCATGGCGACTTTGCCTTCACAACGCGCTTTGACTTCCTGGCGGACTTTTTCAATTTCAGGCATTTCTTCTTCAATCACTTTTTCAACCCGTTCAATCAGTCCGGGATCTTCGAAATACTGTGCGATCTTTCGCAGAGATTTGGCAGTGGATTTTGCCCCGATAAAATTGATTTTAATCCAGGGGATACCGTATTTGATTTCCATCATGTCTGCCACATAGTTGATCGATCTGTGGCACATGACAGTATTTAAGTCTGCGGTGTGGGCGTTGGCAAACTGATCATAGGTCGAGTTGCCGCTGAATGTCGATACAGTTGCAATGCCGCATTTTTCGAGTACTCTGTCAATCTCGAAACCATCGCCGCCGATGTTGTATTCCCCTAAAAGGTTGATCTTGAATTCTGCATCCATGATGGTGTCGTCTTTACCGACGATATGGGTGAACACACCATTGTTGGCAATATGGTGACCTGCGGACTGGCTGACACCACGATATCCTTCACATGAAAAGCCGAATACATTGATGCCGAGTTTTTCTCTCATCTCTTTGGCCACAGCATGAACATCATCTCCGATAAGTCCGACAGGGCAGGTGGAAAACACAGAGATGGCCTTGGGTTTGAAAATGTCATAGGCTTCCTGAATAGCTGCTTTCAGCTTTTTTTCACCGCCGAAAACAATATCTTCATCCTGCATGTCAGTTGAAAAACAATAGGTCATGAAATTATCGTCCTGGTCTGAAGCCGGCCGGGTCTGATTTCGCCGGGTGAGCCAGGAATAAAATCCGCAGCCGATAGGGCCATGGGTTATATTGACAATGTCACGGGTGGGGCCCAGGATTACCCCTTTGCAGCCGGCATAGGAGCAACCGCGCTGGGTAATGATGCCTGGAACCGTTCTGACATTGGCACCGATAACCGGGGCTTTCCCATCATCAGAGAGCTTGTTGACCATGATCTGCTTGGAACGCTTACGGGCTACCTTGGCCGGATACCGCGCCACCATTTCTTTTTTGACTTTTTCCGGATCCGGCAGTCCAGCCTCTCCGGGGGGGATCGATTTGGGGTCTTTTGTGGTAACACTCATCTTTATTATATTTTCATCCTTTCAATCATTTGCAAAATTTTATTGCGGCGCTAAAAATCATCAAGGACTTTGTCGCCGTGCTCACTGGTCCTGACGCTGAGGGAATCCATCACGGGCATAACCCATACCACACCGTCTCCGGATTTGCCGGTCTGGTTGGTTTCTATGATAGTATCAACAGTTTTTGAGACCAGTTTGTCCGGTACAACAATAGAAATGGCGCGTTTCGGGATCAGGCGGTTGGTCTGTCCAAGCTGGGCAATCGCTTCTTCGTATCCCTGTTCCGCCCCTTTAAGCAGGTTCATATCCACCAGTCCCTTGCCTCTCCCGAGTGCTTCCATAGCTGTCATGGAGGAAATACCGGTTTCAATCAGTGCCTTTTTTGTTTTATTGATCATATTCAGCCGGATGATGGCCATGACTTCTTTCATGCGGGCACCTCTTCTGTTGTTTCTTCACTGGTTTCTTTGATACCTGAACTGATGGTGTAGATTTCCTCTACAGGGGAAACAAAGATCTTACCGTCTCCGAACGCCCCTTCTTCGCCAGTCTTGGCTGTTTTCATGATGGTCTTCAATACAAAATCTTTGTCTTTTTCGTCAATGACAGTGATCAGCATTTCTTTTGGGATTTCATCATAGGTGATTTCCCCGATTTTAATCCCCCGCTGTTTACCGCGGCCGGCGACGCTCATCCGGGTGACAGCTGGGAAACCCGCTTCCATGAGAGCGGCCATGATAAGGTTGGTTTTTTCCGGTCTTACGATTGATCTGATCATTATTTTCATGGGTCTATCTGTCCTTTTTTTAAAGTGATAACGGTTATGCTGCAATTCCGTAGGTAATCAGCAATTCTTCAAGTTCTTCAATGGCCAGGGGGGTGGGGATGACAAACATTTCATTCTCATCGATCTTTTTGGCAAGCGCCCTGTATTCATCTGCCTGGGGGTGATCGGGTGCAAAATCAATAACCGTTTTACGGTTGATTTCTGCTTTCTGGACCATGTTGTCCCTGGGGATGAAATGGATCATCTGGGTGCCAAGTTTTTTAGCCAGGACTTCGATCATCTCGTTTTCATTATCCACATTCCTGGAGTTGCAGATCAGGCCGCCGAGACGCACGCCGCCGGATTCGGCAAACTTTACAATTCCTTTGCAGATATTGTTGGCTGCATACATGGCCATCATTTCGCCGGAGACAACAATATAGATCTCCTGGGCTTTGCCTTCGCGGATGGGCATGGCAAAACCGCCGCATACAACGTCGCCCAGAACATCATAAAATACATAATCCAGGTTCTGGTCTTCGTCATAGGCACCCAGCTGTTCCAGCAGGTTGATGGAGGTGATGATACCGCGGCCGGCACAGCCGACACCGGGTTCCGGTCCGCCTGATTCCGTGCACAGAACCCCGCCGTACCCTTCTTTCCTGACATCAGCCAGTTCAACATCTTCACCTTCTTCCCTTAATGTATCCAGAACGGTTTTCTGGGCCAGGCCGTTAAGCATCAGTCTTGTAGAGTCAGACTTGGGGTCACACCCCACGATCATGATTTTTTTGCCGGCCTCAACCAGTCCTGCCACAGTATTCTGGGTTGTGGTGGATTTCCCTAT
>CAZLNA010000325.1:0-3106 GCA_964560485.1 uncultured Desulfobacula sp.
AAGCTTTTCCAAAGCTTCGGCCGCTATCAACCTGTCCCAGCCCACGGTGAGCAGCCACATCAAGGAACTGGAAGATTATTTTGACACGCGGCTGCTCAACCGGCTCGGTAAAACCACAGAACCCACCCAGGCAGGCCGGATTCTGTACCAGTATGCCAGGGAACTGTTGGCGTTGAGAGACCGTGCCGAATCCGCGCTGCATGATTTCCTGGGAAAGACCAAGGGAGATCTGTTTATCGGCGGTTCCACCATTCCTTCAGGATTTATCCTCCCGGGCCTTATCGGGCCGTTCCTGAAAAAATATCCAGATGTCAATATCCATGTATCCGCCGGTGATACCATGCAGATCGTGGATATGGTGGAGAAGGGGGAACTGGAGTTCGGCATTGTCGGCGCCCGGGTGGATCATCCGAAAATCCGCCAGGAAAAACTGGTTGCTGATGAAATGAGGCTGATTGTTCCCGCTGATCACGTCTGGGTCAAAAAAGGTTCAGTGGACTGCGCTGACCTGTTTGAAACCCCGTTCATTGCCAGGGAAAAAGGATCCGGAACCTGGCGTTCGATCCTCGCAAGTATTGCCACAGCCGGTCATGATCCGGCCCGCCTCAAACCGGCAGTGACCATGGGAAGCACCACCTCGGTAATCCAGGGGATTCTGAGCCGGGCCGGCATTTCCATCCTGTCCACGATTGCTGTCCAGGACGACCTTGACAAAGGGCGGCTGGCCGCACTCTCGGTCCGTGGTCTGGACCTGAGTCGTTTTTTTTACCTGACGCTCTCATCCAGGCGAAGCCTGTCGCCGATCAGTGAAAAATTCATCCAGGTGGCCCGCGACGTGTTTGAAACCCAATCAAAAAGCGCCTGAGATGAGTCTCAGACGCTTTTCTTCAGACGGTTTTTATTCACAAAAAAGATTTAAGGCCTCTATCACCTCAACATCCTCAGTCTTCATAACGTTGATGATATCCTTGTGCATCCGTTTTTTAAGCTCACCGAAAATCCCTCTTTTTTTGGTAAATGTCCGGGCAAAAGCCAGGGCATCTTCCATCAGGGCCTGATCATTTTCACTGGCTTTGACGACGACATGGCTGTCTTCAAGCTCCTGGGCCGTGACCCGCTTTCCGGTCAGGATCATTTCATTGAATTTGTATTCGGGAATGGCCTTCCGGACAAATTCAATCATGCCTGGCAGAAACGGAATGCTGATATCAACTTCGGGAAAACAGAAAAAACCTTTGTCCTTTTTCATGAACCGGTAGTCGCAGGTGCAGGCGAGCATGGCCCCGTTACCGAAAGCATGGCCGTTGATGGCAGCAATCACGGGCATGGGCATTAAAAGAACCCGTTCAAATATTTTGTTAATGGCGTGCATAAACGATTTAATGGTATCAAAATCCTGGTCGTTAAGCCGCCCGCCCAGCCATTCCAGGTCGATGCCCTGACAAAAATTCTTTTCATCATTGGATGTCAGGACAATGGCACTGATGTCCGGGTCTTCAAGTATCTGGTCAAAACAGAGGTTCATCTGTTCTGCGAATTCAAGGTTCTGCTTGTTGGCGCCATTGCGCATGGTAATGACCCCAACCGTTTCATTTTTTTCCCATTCAATAACTGCCATGACTTGCTCCTTTGGATGAAATTGGCGTTTCCTTCAAATAACAATGTTTACTTTATGCGAATCGCCTGGAGAATTCAAGCTTAAAAACAGGTAAATTTTATCAATAAAATACAAAAAACCGCCGTAAAACAGTTGATTCCAGTATAGCGGAACCGACTGTCCGGCGTTGAAGTTCAACACGGGGAGACAACGAAAATCTAATTGACAAGGCATGGTTTTTCTGACAAGCTCCGCTAAGGGTTGTGAGTCAGTTTATATGTGGTCATTTTAAAAACAGGAAATTGCCATGATTATTGGTATTGATGTTGGCGGCACCCACACCGATGCGGTTCTTCTTAGCAGTCATGATATTGAAAAAAAAGTCAAAGTTCCCACAAACCCCGACGATCTGTTCAATACTATTCTCGCCAGTTTCACCCAGCTTCTCGAAACGGTTGATCCCAAACGCATAGAACGGGTGGTTCTCTCTACAACGCTTACAACCAATGCCATTGTCCAGCAGAATATGCCGCCGGTGGGGATGGTGGTGTCTGCAGGCCCCGGAATTGATCCCGAGGCATTCAGGACCGGAAAGCACTACTACCCGGTCTCCGGCTCCATTAATCACAGGGGACGGGAAAAAGCCCCGGTCAATGAGATGGAAATCGAAGATGTGGCCCGCAAAATGAAAAAAGACGGGATTGAATATGTCGGCGTCGTCAGCAAATTCTGTGTCAGAAACCCCAGCCATGAAATCCTGATCAAACGAATTCTAAATCGACATTTCAAACGCGTATTCTTAGGGCACCATGTATCCGGGAACCTCAATTTCCCAAGGCGGATTGCCACGACGCACCTGAATACGTCAGTCTTCACCGTCCATAAGTCATTTTTTGAAGCCGTTAAACAATCCCTTGAGGAAAAAGGACTCACCGTTCCCATCCAGATATTAAAAGCGGACGGCGGTACCATGTCTTTGAAAGCCTCCATGGGGTTTCCCGGCCAAACCATTTTATCCGGCCCTGCCGCCAGCATCATGGGGGCCATCCCCTATGCGCCGGCCGAAGGAGATGCCATTGTTCTGGATATCGGCGGGACCACCACAGACATCGCGTTCCTGGTGGACAAAGCACCGCTGCTTGAACCCGTGGGCATCCGAAGGGGACGGTATAAAAGTCTGATCCGCTCCCTGAGAACCGATTCAAGAGGGATCGGCGGTGACAGTGTTGTGGGTATCGCCAGCGGAAAACTGACCATCGGCCCGGACCGGA
The DNA here is from genome assembly GCA_964560485.1 of uncultured Desulfobacula sp. Classification (GTDB taxonomy): domain Bacteria; phylum Desulfobacterota; class Desulfobacteria; order Desulfobacterales; family Desulfobacteraceae; genus Desulfobacula. The sequence goes on from CAZLNA010000325.1 coordinate 2,869, forward strand.
AAGGCCCGGCCATGGCATTTGGCGGCCCCGCCCCCACCCCGACTGACGCGATTATTGTCCTGGGCCTGATGGACGAAGGCGACAGGCAGCTTGCTCAAGCCGGCATCCACACCCTTGCCGGGCAGCTCGGCCTGTCAGACGAACAGACTGCCGAACAGATCTTTCAAACCTGCTGCAACATTGTCCTGAAAAAGACCTTTGAAATGGTGGACCGGCTTAACTCTGCCCCTGTGTATAC
>CAZLNA010000326.1:0-3104 GCA_964560485.1 uncultured Desulfobacula sp.
TCATAACCTCTGACAGATCAAAGGTGTTGTAAAAATCAAGGATAATGGATTCAAATGATTTATGTTCGATATCCTCGCCGATCTGCCGTTTTGCAAATGCATTGGCTTTTTTGATCACGCCGTCACGTGTCAGAATGAGAAAGAGAATCGAGGCTTCTTGCATAAAGGTTTCATAAATGTTGAGCGGGCTTGTCACTGATTCAGGCATCATTTTCCTCCTTCAGCTGCTGCTCGAGTTCATCCAGGGAACTCAGGTAGCTGACCTGTTTGAAGCGGTTCAGCAGGGTGATTTCTCCCCATCTGAACGCCTGGCCGCCGACAATGATATCAAGGGTCGGAAACTCCGTGGTAATGGCATCCAGTCCTTTTTCAAGTGAGGGGAGGTTAAAATAGATGCTCAGGCTGAGACCGACCAGATCCGGCCGGGTTTCATGAATAAATGCCACCATCTGGTCCACCGGGGTGTTGGCACCGAGGAAATAGGAATCCCATCCGCTCATTTCAAAGATGTCTGCCACCATTTTTCCGCCAATCTGATGGTATTCATTGGCTGCGCACGAGATCACGGCTTTTTTGGATGAATGCCGCTTTTTAAACAAATATGGATAGATCAGATTGAGAAGGTTTTCGGTGATGGCAGTGACCAGATGTTCCCGGGCCACTGAGATCTGGTTGCTTTCCCAGAGTTCACCGACTTGATATAGGCTTTTTTCAAAGAGCTGCCGGTAGAGGGTCTTGATGTCAATACCGCTGTCCAGAAGCTGCTGGACCATGCGGGTGCAGGCGGAACGGTCCCCATCAAGCAGGGCTTTGAAATATTGATCATAGACATCGGGTTGTATCATGGCCTGTCCTTTCTCCATCATGGATTGTGTTTAATGGGCCGGCATCGGCGGCGGGTTTAATACGGCCTCGTCTGACAGGTCTGTCAATACAGGAATATTAACGATCAGCCAGTTGTAAAACGGAGATATCTGATCAAACGCATCCCCTGAGAGTCCGGTTTGGAGCATATCCACCCAGAGATTCAGATTGACGTCCCAGTAAGAAGTACTGAATCCGTGGGACCGATAGGTTTTAAACACCCACAAGGCTGTATCCACCAGTATTTCAGCATTGAAATTCATGAACAGTGATTCCATGAATTTGGCAAAGTTCCGGTTGTTGTCTTCAGCCATCTGCTGGTTGCCTTTCCCCACGAGTGATTCTATGTCCGGCCGACGGGCCAGGGCAGCACTGCCTTCAGCAGCCAGGGTGTATTTGATCAGGCTGAATTCCCGGATGGCTTGATCCGGCGGTGCCAAGAGTTTTTCCGCGGTCTGGAGCAGCCGTTCTTTCATACGTGTCTCCTTTTTGTCAAGATTCTGTCAAATATCGCAGGCACTCAGCAGTCGCAGGCAGCGCGATATCTGCCGGCGATATTTTTCAGTTGCTGGAAGAAAAATTCAAACTGAATCTGGTAAATATAATAATATCAAATATATCACATTGAGGCGAAAAAAAAGCGACAAAAAATTGTCAAGTTTTTGTCAGGTGAAACCTGTTGATTTATCTGGTTTAAAGGGAGAGGAGATGGGATTTTAAGTTGGTCTTTGTTCCTTTCAGACCCATTTTCTGCCTGATATTGTCCCTGTGGAAAAAGACAGACCGTTCGCTCATGGACATGATACCGGCGATTTCCTTGCTGGTCCGTCCGGCCCTGATCAGGTCTGCCACCTGGATTTCTGAAGGTGTCAGCCGTCGATATGGCTGGGGTACAGACCCTTCAAGTGGAGAAAGACTTTCAATCGTGTTTTTTTCAATAATTTTCAGCAGCATCTGAAGATCTTCATGATGATCGCACCCCCTGATTTTTTCATGGTAGGGAAAGACCAGCCGCTCAAAATTTTTCAGAATCGTGTCAGCCATTTTTTTATTGTTGTCGTCCCGGTTTTCAAGCAGGACATTGAGCGCGATATTTTTTTCCTCAAGTTTTTTGGCATGCATCTGAAGTTTTTTCTCAGTCTGCTCCCGTTTGGCGACCTGCGTACGGAGTTCTTCTGTCCGCTGGCTGACAAGGCTTTCGAGCTGGTCCTTGTGCCGGTTCAATTCTTCCTGTGTGTTGAGCAGGTCAGTGATATCGGTTTCGATTTTCAGGACGGTTGAAATCTGCTGGTCGTCATCAAAAATAGGTTCGCTTTTGCAGTGTTTGGTCCGGCCGTCCGGAAACGGGATAATCGCTTCGGCCGGGTTCCGGGTGTTGAGGGTAATGGCAGCCGGACAGTTTTTGCAAGGGGTTGTGGTGTGCATGAATAGTTCATGGCAGGTCTGGCCGACCAGTTCTTCCTCTTTCAGTCCGGCCGCCTCCAGGGTTGCCTGGTTGGCCCACTGGATGCGCATGGCACCATCCACAAGATAGAGTTCGGAGCGGATGCCGTTGACAATGGTTTTAAGCAGCTTTTCCTGATGCAGGAGATGGGATTCTGCTTCCCGCAAACGCATGAATGCCTTGATCCGGGCCAGCAGTTCCCGGTTCGGGATGGGCCGGGTCAGGTAATCATCTGCACCTGCTTCGAGTCCGTGTGACTGCTCTTCTGAGAGGGTTTTCATGGAAGAGACCATGATGACAGGGATCACTGCGGTGGCATTTTCTGCTTTTAATCTCCTGCAGACTTCTGTACCCCTGATATCAGGCAGTACAACATCAAGCAGCACCAGATCCGGCTGGTGACGCCGGGCCAGTTCGATGGCCTGCAGGCCGGTTTCAGCTTGAATAACCTGGTATCCGTTATTTTCCAGCAGCCGGGCAGTGGCAAACAGGATGTCCGGATCGTCGTCCACAACCAGTATGTTCATTGGAATGGCTTTCATATCTTTCTGTCGAGTTTACATTATCCAGGGGGTGGTTTCAAACGATAATTGAGCTGTCTGCCCGAGACCTCACCTGCAGTTTCGCCTGCTGGTTCAATCCTGTTTTTTTATGGCGTGCAAAAACACAAGTACCTTGTCCATGATCTGGCTGATGGCTGTGTAATGTTCCGGCGGTGCTGCCAGGATTTGCTTTTCAGTGCTCACATATCTGGCTGGCACCAGTTCGTCTGCACAGTGGCGTACAATGGCGGATG
>CAZLNA010000327.1:0-3092 GCA_964560485.1 uncultured Desulfobacula sp.
CCCCTATGGTGTTCCTGACGGATCCGTTACTCCCTTACCACCTATACCAAGGAGATAAGCATGAAAATTAAGAGTAAAATAGTGCCAAATAAAATAAAGGATTTCTTGGTGTCACAACCAGAGACAGGTATGGGATATCAGGTGGTGACTGTGTTTACAAACAATGGCGATGCCTTTGAAAAAGTATTAATCACAAACGCTACGGAAATAGAGAGTATCAATGGTAACCCAGATATCCCATTTAATGCATTTGATATCGTTAGAGTTGAGTTGACTCATGATAAAAGTTGATAATGTTGTTGCTGAGTCCGGTTTTTTCTAATAAAACCATTTAGAAAAAACTCAAATAACCAGGCATACGGGAAGATAACCCGATTTATAGATGCCTGGTTTTTTGACTTTTGCCGCCTTTAGCCCTGCAAAAGCTCCCCCGGTCTGACGGCCAACCCAGTTTTTCTGTAAAAAAGAAGGCTGCCCTGGAAATCCGGAAAAAACCTTGTTGCTGTTTTATAAAAGCCCTCCTTAAGGCACTTATAGGACCGGTCTGCAAAATAGATTTTGGCCACAGTTCAAGGATGATGGGAAATTGGGCCCGGGTCATATTGATCATATGTTAAGGGTCCAATTTCTCAGAAGACACCGAAATACGGTCAAAAGACTTTTGCAGACCGGTTCTACCTGTCACTGGGCCCGGATGGTAATGGTCGCATTCCCTTCATACTCATTATTTTCCTCGTTGAATTCATCCACCTGAAAATCAAAATCCGGATAAACACTGAATGTATACGTGACTTCGGGTTCATTGAGGGAAGTAAAGCGAAAGAGCGCTTCGGTCATGGCATCCTGGCATTCAAGCCGGGTGCAGGGCTGCAGGGACCGCAATGTCTTTTCACCCATGGGTACCCGCTTGAACACCTGCTTTGCAAAATCCTGGATCTGCACCTCTGCCTTGATCCGGAACTGGCCGGTGGCGCACTGCCCCTTGTTTTCAATGGTGGCCTGGATTCGGATCTCATCCCCGGGCCTTGCCCCGCCGTGGATGCTGATATGGCGGGTGACAATATCAGGCAGGGGCTGGCCGGTGCAGACCGGCTGGGGAACCTTTGCCACGCTCAATTGTTTTTGGGTGCATCCAATGGTATGACCTGCTGAACCCCAACCGTGAATCTTCTCGTCAGGCTTAAAGGATCATGTTTCAATGTTTTCTGCCCTTTGACCTGAAGCCTGGGCGCTTGAACCGCAGTGCCCGGCCGTGCTTTGGGAATTATCTTAAAATAGACCGTATGACTGCCGGCCGATGCTTTCCACCGGAACCGGATCATCCGGCTTTTCCCGGCTTTTAACAGATCATAGGAACGATTGAACAATTGCCGGCCGTCCACATTGCCGATGACGGTGAAATGGGTTTCATCTGTGCGGCCGGCACTGATTTTGGCCTGAAACGTAATCGTATCTCCGGATTTGGGGGCCTCTGGCGTCATCATGACCTGAGAGGTCCAGGAAAGGGAGGTGGCAGATGCCGTCATGGTCAAAAAAAGGGTCAAAAAAAGAATTGCGCTGATCACTTTGGTTTTCATCACCTGTTTTCCTTTTTTTTCGGTTACGGCCCTCCTGATGACAAACTCAAGAGATCTGTAAAGATCAAAGATGTGCCAGGCGGGCCGGATCGGTTGAAAGGTTGATTGCGATCTCTTGAATCTAACAGGCCCTGCCTTTGGTGTAAAGGCAAATTCCCCGGAATCACAGGCAGATATCATAAAAAGAAAAGAATTTGGTTGCATGTTTGTTAGGAAATTGTTAAATTATTGTTAGAAAATGGTTAAAACTCTTTGGAGCCTGACAATGACCATAAAGAAAAAAGCTCTCTATTCATACTTCCTGGCCGCTTTTCACCGGTCTTCCCAGGATTACGGGTATGGATTCAAATCCTTTATGGAGCGCAGGGGCTGCATGACCGCCGCCTTTGCCACCATGGTACTCAAGGGGTACCGCAAGGCGTCTGTCAAAAAACAACGGCTGGTGGCCCAGGCCTGCGGATACGGATACCAGGACTATCTCGCCCTTGGCAAGGCCATTGTTCAAAACAGCCCGGCCGGCCGGGAAATTGGGGCGCAGCAAAACACGGCCAGTGAAACCTTCCAGCTGCTTCAACGCCTGGAACACCTCAGCCCTGAAGAATTTAACCACTATACAACACAACTCAAGCAAGCCGTTCAAACACTTGAACAAAAAACACCGGACACGGGGAAATGAATTGAACGACGGCTTTTATCATAAAGAAAACCGCTAAGATGCGAGGACAATATGCAGACACATACCAACAGGCTCTTTGAGCAGAAACTTAAAAATCTGAAAATCGATATCATCACCATGGGTCAGACCTGTGAACGACAGCTCTCCCTTTCTGTGGATTCCCTGACAGAACAGGATGACCGGATGGCCGAGGTTATAATATCCAACGACACCCTGATCAATGAGCAGCAGAGCCGTATTGAAGCGGACACCATCCATGCCATTGCCAAATGGCAGCCGGTTGCAGTGGATCTGCGTTTCCTGATATCTGCGCTCAAAATTTCCGCTGACCTTGAAAGAATCGGGGATTATACGGCAAATATTGCCAAACGGCGGCTGCGCATTCATGAACGTATCGACCAGGAACCGTTAACCCTCATATCAGACATGGCACAGGCCTGCCTGAAAATGCTCAATGGATCGATCCGGTCCCTGCAGGACAACAATGTGGACAAGGCCATCTCTGTCTGGCACGAAGATGAGGATATTGACACCCTGTTCAGCAGGCTGATCAACCTGATTGCCAAAGCGCTGAAAAAAACCTCCGGCCTGACCGATCAATACACCCACCTGCTCTTCATGGCCCGCTGTTTTGAACGGATCGGCGATCATATCAAGAATGTGGTTGAAAACATCACCTATATTTATACAGGCGAACTTTACACGGCCGAGGCGTGAACACTTCAGACAATGCGGTACAGATAAAAAAAAGGCTTTCAGCAGAGTGCTGAAAGCCTTGATTTTTTATTGGAGGCGGCTTCCGGATTTGAACCGGAGAATAACGGCTTTGCAGGCCGTTG
>CAZLNA010000328.1:0-3087 GCA_964560485.1 uncultured Desulfobacula sp.
ATGTCGGCTGGAGAAGCGCGTCTACTTTTGAAAATTTCAGCTTATCTGAAAATTTTAAACGCCAAGGCAAAAGCACAGAAAGGCATGCCTGCTGACTGGGCCGGGGTTCACTATTTTGGCGGTGACACAGATTTTGAACCGATTCCGTATTACAATTGTTCCCATGATGCGGAAACGCGGCTGGTGAGCAGCGGCATTTCCAGGGTGGCACATCCCAAATACGGTCATACAGCGATCTATACTGCGCTGGCCAAAGGGACCTACATGGCGCTCAGGCACGAAAAGAAACTGGCAGATGAGCACGCCCATGTTGTTATCCTGATTACGGACGGGTCAGATACCAATTCTTCAGCCAGGTTTAAAAAGCTGATTGGCCAGACATTTCCCAACAAAAGAGTCTTTCTGGCGGTCATTGGAGTGGGGTCAGGCGCCAAAGTTCATGAGTTCAAACAATATGCAGATGATGTCAGATCCATTGATAATTTTGGCAGACTTGTGGCCGGAATTGAAGCCACAAGTATCATTGCCCAGAAAAAAAGGACCTATTAATCGATTCCGCAGGACCCTGCATCAGTCGGCATAAAAGGGGATTATCCGTCTCACAGTGACCATGAGGCGGATAATTCCCTTTCTGGGTTTACAAAGAGGCTCACAGCATGGTTCTGGCAAATTCAATGAACTTCTGACTGACCGGTGAAATTGATCTGCGTTTTGAGCGGGTCAGGTAGAAAAACCGGTTCAGGTCGAGGCCACTGACCGGCAGGGCAGCGAGTCTGCCAGAATCTAAATCGTCCTGAACGGCAATCGTGGAAAGGATCGAGACACCGGCCTGATTGAGTATGGCCTGGATGACGGAAGTGGTGCTGCCAAGGGTCATCCGGGTGGAGAGGTCAGCTGGATCCAGACCGGCAGACAGGAGACTTCTGTGGATGGATTTCCAGGTTCCGGATCCTTTTTCGCGGGCTATGAACGGCAGTTTGAAAAGCTGTGACGGTTCAATCTCTTTTTCCTTTGCCAGAGGGTGGCCGGCAGGGACAATCAGTTTCATTTCATCCGTCACCCATTCTTCCTGAATCAGGTGCGGGTTTTCAACCCGGGCACCGACAACGCCCCATTCGAGACTGCCGTCTTCAATTTTCGAGACAATCTGCATGGTGTCTCCGGTGGTCAGGTGGACCATGATATCCGGGAACTGCCGGGAAAACGGTCCGATGAGGCTTGGCAGGATAAATCCTGACGGGATGGTGCTGCCACCGATGAACAGATCCCCTTTGGCTTTGCCTACAAAATCATGAATCGCTGATTCAGCCTGGTCTTTCAGGCGGAGCAGGTCTTTGGCATACTGGTAGAGGAGTCTGCCTGCCCGGGTGGGTTCTGTTGTTTTTCCAAGCCGGTCGAGCAGGCGGCAGTTAAAGTACTCTTCCAGTTCCTTGATATGACTGCTCACAGTCGGCTGGGAAAGGTGAATCGCCTCGGATGCCCGGGAAAAGCTTTTATGCTCAACCACGGAAACAAAAATAAATAATTGCCACAGATCCATGGGACGCCTTATTTCTTAAATTCTTGGATTCTGGAAAGCAGTTTCCGGTGAACGATGCCAGGCACCATATCGCTGACATCCCCGCCAAACTGGGCAGCTTCTTTAATAATGGAGGAACTGGTAAAACTCCATCTGAAACCGGTCATTAAAAAGACAGACTGGATCTCCTTGTTCAGCTTCCGGTTCATCAATGCCATCTGGAATTCGCTTTCAAAATCTGAAATAGCCCGCATCCCCCTGACAATGGCAACAGCGTGCTTCATCTTGGCATAGTCCACCAGAAGTCCCCCATAGGATTCAACCTCAATGGCCGGGTTGGTGTTAAAAATCTGGTCAATCATTTCAACGCGTTCATCCATGGTAAACATCGCTTTTTTAGACGGATTATGAAGCACAGCAATGATCACCTTGTCGAAAATTTCCAGTGCGCGTTCAATGATATCAATGTGACCATTGGTCAATGGATCAAAAGATCCGGGGTAAATCGCTGTCTTATCTTTACTCATGTCCGCTCTATCCCTTCTATCTGAGGTTGTCTCAAAAAGGAAATCATGGTTTTTGAGTATTTTTTTTGCCTGAAAATGTCAAGGCCTGTCTGTTCAAGCCCTGTCTTTTCTTTGGCAGCGTGTTCAGCAATGATGAGACTCTTTTCATTGATCCGGCTAAGCAGCGCCTTATTTTCGATGACCTGCTGCAGATATCCTTTGCCATAGGGCGGGTCGATAAAGACTAAATCAAAAAAATCAGGTGCCAACCGTTCCAGGCCGTTTGAAGAGAGGATATCCGCTTCAACAATATCTGCCCGGTCTTGAAACTGACAATGGGCAATATTTTTAGATAGGATCCGGCAGTCCGCATCAACAAAAACAGCATGGGCGGCACCACGACTCAGCGCTTCAATCCCAAGGGCACCGGTGCCTGAAAAGAGGTCGAGCACCATGGCATCCATGACCGCTGTGCCCAGTATGTTAAACACGGCTTCCTTGACCCGGTCAGAGGTGGGCCGGATCTCTCTTCCCTTTATCGGGATGAGTTTTCTCCCTCTGCAGGTGCCGCTGATTACGCGCATGGTTTTATCGGGCCGGTTTTGTAAACCATATAGTGGTTTCCACGGTTCTTGCCGGCTGCCCCGGGCAGCTAGTCAATTCGTTTTTTGATATAGTTTACTGTGGTTCCCAGTTTTTTGGCCAGGGACCTGATGTCCCCGTTCTCTGCTTCCAGCCGGAGTTTTAAAAATTCTTTTTCAAATTTAACCCGCGCCTGGTCAAGGCTGTTGTCTTCCAGGAAAAATGATTTGTCCGGTACTTTTGATTCAGCACGCTCTGGATTATACGGCTGAGGGATGTCTGAACATTCAATCCGGTCAGACGCAACCATGATACAGAGTCGTTCGACAAGGTTTTTCAGTTCTCTGACATTGCCTGGCCAGTCATAGGCGATCATCAGGCCAAGGGCATCTGGCGAAAGGGTTTTGGTCTCGCCGCCGGCCTGAATGGCATATTTTTCAAAAAAGGTATTGATCAGCAGCGGGATATCTTCTTTTCTTT
>CAZLNA010000329.1:0-3076 GCA_964560485.1 uncultured Desulfobacula sp.
GCACAGGCCTGGGCTGACGGTGTGGCAATGGCCACGAACAGGTCTGGTTTTTCGCCGATCATCTGCTGGGCAATCTGGTTGGCAGTGGCCATATTGGCCTGTGCATTGTGCACAATGACTTTTGCGTTTACCCCCTCTTCTTTCAGATGGTCTTTTATCCCTTTGAGGACCGCATCAAGTGCCGGGTGTTCAACAAACTGGTTCACTGAAACGGTATATGTCTGTGCAGATACATGGGATGAAAAAAATAGAAAAAAACAGATGGCTAAAGCAGCAGCAATGCGTTGTTTCATTTTCTTTTCCTCGCTGATGGTTTGGATGAATTCATTTCCAAAGCGCTTGTTGTTTCGGCCCGAATATAGGCCAAAGCACAGGGCTGTGTCAAGCGCCGTGGCTTGCCTGCCGGATCGTCAGAGTGTTAAATCATCAGGACCTGAGGCGGGCAGAAGAGGCGCCGCCGGCTGAATAGAGGGGTGCGCTGTCTTCAGGCGCGCCCTTCTGGTCGAGCCGCTCAAGTGCCTGGGTCAGATCTTCAATAATGTCGTCTTTGTGTTCAGCCCCCACACAGAGGCGGATGAGGTTGGGCGGAATATCAGCAAGCGCCCTGCCTTCTTCACCCTGCTGCTGGTGTGTGGAGATCGCAGGGATGGTGGCCACGGATTTGATCCGGCCCAGATCAGTGGCCCGCCAGATTCGCTGAAATCCGTCAAATACCTTCCGGGCAGCCCTGGCTCCGCCTTTTACCCTGAACGACATCAAATGGCCGTAGCGGTTGACGGGCTTGTTATAAACATCATCCTTTTCAGCATCCACAAGGAACATGTACTTTTTGGCAAGGTGATGCAGGGGGTGACTTTCAAGCCCTAAATAATCAACCTGCTCCACACGGGGGTGGTTCGACAGAAAACGTGCGACCGCCATGGTGTTCCGGCTCATCAGATCCATTTTAGACCGCAGGGTTCGAATATCATTCAAGGCCAGTACCGCATTCACTGGCGAAATGTTGGGCCCGTTATCCCGGTTCGGAAGGGTTTTCACATAGAGGGCAAAATCTTTTTTAAGGGGATCGTTATTGATTTTCAGGTCAAGATCTTTTTTGGCAATAACGGCACCGGCAATGCCAAACCCGCTCGATGTCATGGATTTTGTCACTGAGTGAACCACAATGTCTGCGCCCCATTCAAGCGGACGCAGCAATGCGGGTGTGGCCACAGTACTGTCAATGATCAGCGGGATTTTGTGTTTTTTTGACAGAACTGCCAGCGCCTGTATGTCAAAAAAATCCTGTCCCGGGTTGCTTGGCAGTTCGCCATAAAGAAACCGGGTATTTTCATCAATGGCCGCTTCCCATTCCTTCATATCATTCGAGTTGATGATTTTTCGCCACTCAAGGTTGCGTTCCAGGTCTTTTCGTATGGCAAACTGTTGAAAGGTCCCGCCGTATACCTTGCATGTGGCAGCGAAATTAACGGGTGTTTCCGGATGGTCCGGATCAACACTTAAAAACGGATCACAGGCACTCATGATGGCTGACATGCCTGACGCGGTGGCGCAGCATGAGGTCCTAAGGCCTGTGCTGTACCCTTCCATAAGGGCCAGGACCCCTTCCAGGTAATACATGCTTGGATTTGCAATCCTGGAATAGCACCAGGTCGGAATCTGATAGCTTAATGCGGCTTCCATTTCGTCCGAATCCCTGAACCCCTGGGAAGAGGCCAGGTAGATCGGTTCAATGATGGATCCCTGGTTGAAATCCAGGGCTTCCTGCATGGAATAGATGCCATGGACACAGATGGTGTCAAAACAGCAGGCACGCATTTTTTCGATCTGCTGTTCATGCCATTGTGCGGATTGCCGGGCGGCCCGGGTATAATGGTCAATGTTCCCCATATCCCCTCCTGTTGGATGAATACACGACAACACTTTTGACTGCATTATGCCATGGCATGCAAAATGACGCCATCTTTAATGAAACATTTTATTTTTTTTCAACTGGAAAGCCTGTCGCTTCCCACTCTTTCCACCCGCCTTTAAGCGCGTAGGCCTCAGGATATCCTTTCTGGACCAACCGACGTGCCAGACCGGCACTGGATGATTCATTCGGTCATGCACAGTAAACAATAAGGGTGTTTTCTTTTGGATATTGTGCCAGCGCCTCAAAGAATTTTTCAAAGTTAAGGCGGACTGCCCCTTTGATTTTGTGTTCAGATCCGTCCCAGTGCTTTTGCCTGCGCACATCAATAATGACCACGGTGTCGTCATTCATCAGGGACAGCAGTTTGTCTTTGGTGATCAGTCTTTTGTCATCGGCCACTGCCTGGGCGCTGCCCAGGATAAGCGTCATGACGGCCAGTAATATTATTTTCAGGGTTCTCATACCTGTTCTCCCTTGGTGTATTCTTCCATGTCTGTAAAACATATCATGCTTTTTTCAAATGTAATCATGGTTGGGCACAGTTCAAAGCAAAAATGAAAATTCTCTACAGACCGTGAATTTTTATGGGTGCAGGCCTGAAAAAATAAGGGGCACCAGTTTCTGCGCATAATCTTCAGGCGGATTTTCTAAACCTTTGGTGTTGAGCTGCTGATCCATGGCAAGAACGGCAAATCCGTGAACCGAAGACCACATGAAAAGACTGAATGCGCCGATATCGCCGGGGGCAACAACGCCCTTTTCCTGGCACTCTTTTAAAAGATCCTGCAATAGTGAAAACGTGGCCTGGCTCTGTCTGTGAAGTTCGGGAAAGTTGTTTTTCTCGGAAAGCTCCGGGTGGTACATGACTTTAAAATATGCAGGATGCGCCAGGGCAAAATTTATGTAGGAGAGCCCGACCTGCTTCAGTTTTTCCTGAAGAGCCTCCGGCGGTATTTTTTGTAAAGCCGCGCCCACGGTCTGCTTTAGCTGAGCAAACCCTTTCTGGGCGATGGCCGCTAAAAGCCCTTTCATATCCTTGAAATGGTGGGCGGGTGCCGCATGACTGACACCTGCAAGGCGGGCGGTTTTTCTCAAGGTCAACCGGCTGATACCCTCAGCTTCAATGATCTGAAGCGCATGGTGGATCAGGGCTTCTTTTAG
>CAZLNA010000330.1:0-3072 GCA_964560485.1 uncultured Desulfobacula sp.
CGTCCTGGTCGATTCTTTTACTGAACCCGGTGCAGAGGATGACAGGGATTTCCGGACGTACCTGAATGACTTTTTGGGTGAGCACATCGCCGGTCATTTCCGGCATGGTGGTATCGGTGATGACAAGATCAAAATCGTAGGGCCGGTGTTTAAACAAATTTAATGCCTCAATACTTTTTGTGGCTGTTGTGACTTCATAACCAAGTCTGGAAAGGACTTTTTCCACCATCTCTGCAATAGAGGGTTCATCATCCACAAAAAGGATCCGTTCAGTGCCAATGGGCATGTCTTTTTCGCCAATAAGGGTAAAATCCTCGTCTTTCTGGTCGGTTATCGGCAGAAAAATGGTGAAGCAGCTGCCTTTTCCGGGTGTGCTGTCCACACTGATATGTCCTTTGTAACTGGTGATGATCCCATGGGTAACAGCCAGCCCCATGCCAGTGCCCCGTCCGATGGCCTTGGTGGTAAAATAGGGTTCGAAAATGGAATTCAGATCTTTGGGGGCGATCCCGGTTCCTGTGTCTGAGACGGCCAGCTGAAGATAAGGCCTGTTTTCAAGCCCAGACGGAAACTTGCTTGTTTCACTGCCCGGGACGATATCTTCCAGTTCAATGGTGAGGGTGCCGCCGTCTTCCTCCATGGCGTGGAAGGCGTTGGTACACAGATTCATGATGACCTGATAGATCTGGGTGGTATTGCCCATTGTCCTGGATTCACTGTGTATCCGGGTCTGGATGTTGATAAAAGAGGGAATGGATGACCGCATGAGTTTGAGGACTTCTTCGATGATCAGGTTGAGCTGGACCGGTTTGATGTCTTCTTCAGGCTGCCTGGCAAACGCCAGAATCTGCTTGACCAGTTCTTTGGCCCGAATGCCGCTGGTATGGATTTCGTTGAGCTCATCACGCACCGGCGCATCTTTATCCACCATGTCCAGGGCAAGTTCTGCATATCCGAGCAGTGAGGTCAGGATATTGTTGAAATCGTGAGCGATGCCACCGGCCAGAGTACCGATGGCTTCCATTTTGTGGACCTGGATCAACTGGTTCTGCAGCTTCTTTTTTTCAGCCTCGCTTTTTTCCCGTTCCCGGATTTCGTTTTCCAGGCGCCAGGTTTTTTCAGTCAGCTCCTGTGTCCGTTCATGCACCCGCCGGTCAAGGTCTGCGTTCATTTCCAAGAGCTGGGACCGGGCATTCTTCAGCTGGATATTTGCAAAAAAACGTCTTCGCGAATTGAGTTCAATGGCGTATCCGGCGATCATGCACAAAATGCTGGCAGAGATGAAAAAAAAGTTGTTGTTGATGAACACCGGCCCGGGTGTGTTCGCGATAAATATCGACCCGATCTCATAGAAAAAAATGATCAGCCAGGTGCAGGCCATGGCCCAGGTGAATTTCATCCGTATGACGGTAAAAATGGTGATGACCACCAGGATAATGCCGGCATAATAGGAGTAGGCCACGGGCGGGCCGGCCATCATGATCATGGCCTCAATGCCGAGACCGCCCGCAAGGCAGAGGGCGAATAAGCAGTGCTGGACATATTTTTCAAATGCAGGCTGAAATGAAAACCAGAGAAAAACAACTGCCATGGGGCAGACAAACGCATACCGGATCAGCCAGAAGTGGTGTTTGAGTTCAGGGATCAGGATGGCGTCGAGCAGGCCGAAGAGGGCATAAAAGGTCATGCCGATAAAAATGGAAATTCGGATTCGTAAAATGGAGGACGAAAAATAGTGTGACTGGTATTCTTTTTCAAGGTGTTTCCAGTCACCTGTGAATGACAGCGTAAAAAAGTTATAGGTCACTATGCGAAATGTCCAAAATCGGTAACTATGAAATCATACTATAGCAGAATAAATCAAAGATACACAGTCCTAAGAAGGGGCTCAAACAATTTTGTTAAGGATACACGTTTATACCGCTGCAGTCATAAAAACACCTGGATCTGTTCCGGCAGGAGGTATTAAAAATATAAATCGCTTATCACTCTATTGATTGCGGCCCGTTAAAGGCTGTTCACATCGCAGACAATCCCGGGCCATCGTATTATTCACGTGTACCGGGGTCTGCGATGATCGTCGTGCCTGCAGCCCCCGCCTGTTTTGCTAAAGCAGCAACATTGTCTGTCAAATCCGGTTTGACCATTGCTGTGATTGATTTGTATGGCATTGGGTTTGCTCACTATATATCTAAAGCCAGCTTATTTGAGAAAATGCTCATGGCCGGTTCTTCAATCGTTGTTTCGGATCCCAGGGCAAGGGCAAAAAGCAGCAGCCACAGGAGGCTCCCTTTACGGGCAAATTCTTCAGCCAGAGTTTCACCCAGGGGGAATAGACCGGTGTCCAGACCGACAACAAAGAGGGCCAAGCCGGTCACAACCAGGCACAGATGTCAGCATTCTGCCCGGGCAGTAAAACGCTTGAAGCGGTTGTTGTTAAATAGGAAGGTCTTTTTTCGATCAACGTTGCCAGCCCGGCAACATCGTTTTAGCTGAACTTATCGTATAAAATCATGTCGTCTTCCACCCCGAGTTCGTAAAGCGCTTCAATGACCGAATCAATCATGGGGGGTGGACCGCACAGGTAGTATTCAATTTCTGTGGGGTCTTCGTGGTCACACAGGTAGCTGCCGCAAAGATGTTTGTGGATAAAACCGGTCAGGCCGGTCCATTCATCTTCCGGTTCCGGACTGGACAGGGCCACTTGAAACGTAAAATTGTCATGGCGTTCTTCAAGGTCTTTGAAAACATCGTCGTAAAACAATTCCTTGAGTGAGCGCGCGCCGTACCAGAAAGAGATCTTGCGTTTTGAATTCATTCCCTCAAGCTGGCAGAGGATGTGACTGCGCAATGGGGCCATGCCGGCGCCGCCGCCGATAAAACACATCTCCCGGTCGGACTCCCGGGCCATGAAATCGCCGTACGGACCGCTGACTGTAATTTCGTCCCCGGGTTTGAGGCCGAAGATATAGGATGAACCGAATCCGGGCGGGATACCGGATGCCCCTGGCGGGGGCGTGGCAATTCTGACATTGAGCATGAGGATCTCATTGTCCTGGGGCGGGTTGGCCA
>CAZLNA010000331.1:0-3067 GCA_964560485.1 uncultured Desulfobacula sp.
GTCTTAGGTCGTCCGGGTTGAGCAGGGAGGTGAATTCAGATCGGTAACTGGCCGCCGAGATAATCCAGTCCAGCGGCTCGTAGTAAACCATATACAGGGCCTTGGGCCTTTTTTCAGAATCTTCCGGATTTTTCCAGTTATACTCCAGGTAGCCTTCTTTGCGTCGGATCTGTTCCTGGATAAATTTCATGCTGCTGAAATTGACATTTTCAACCCCTTTGTTCGGATGAACAACGGCAACGCCGCTGGAATTAACGCAATAGACGTATCCGGAATCACCCACACGCTGGCTGAGAAGAATTTTTCTTAACCGGTCCTTGGCCGTCTCAAGGCTGATCAGTCCCTGGTCAACCAGGTTCATGTGATGGCTGACAATTTCTCTGTTCTGTTCGGCAATGGCTTTCAGGTTGTTCTTAATGGCCAGGGAGGCACTTGACCGGATCATCTGACTCAGCGTTTTCACCGAATTGAGCAGCTGCTGCTGGGAATATCTGTTTAACGGCCGTGCTATGAGCAGCTCCACTGAAGCGGAAAGCAGAATCAGGACCGGCAGAAGTGCCAGGAGGAAACTGAAAAAAATACGTTTTCGGAACGATTTTAACGGCATTTATTCTGGATGAACGGTTGCATTGCAAAGGGTGTCATGGTTAGTGAAGGCCGTGCCTTCAATCCACTGCCGGATGAACGCCTGGGAGACGGTTTCATTGGGTGACTGCCTCCCGATCCGGGATACGCATACCAGTTTTGGGACTGATGGTTATCATACACAATTTTTTCCCGGAAGGCACCTGGTATTTTGCTGATCCCACAGGGCGGGTGGCTTTTATCATCTATTGCGGAAGTCCGGCAGGGCGCGGCATGCACGAAAAATGATGGGGCGCGTAATGTCACGACAAGGTGTTTATTTCGAAATGGAAAGCAGCAGCACTTTTGGGAAGGGTATTGATGATCTTTTTTATAACCGCATACAAATCGTGCATAAAATGCCCCTTTCTCTGAGGTGCTTCGATTGAGCCGGCAATCCGGATTCAGTATTGGGCTGCTGTTTTCTGCCGGGATTGAAAAAAATGTTATATACTTTATTACACATTTTATAACATTATTTTCATAATTTCTGAATTGTTTTATGCGGGAAGACCAGATAACAGGGCATTCGGTCCTTGGAAACCGTGGTATGATTGTTGCAAATATTTTAGATGGTTATAAGTGTTCTATCGTTTCCCGGGCACAGGATGCATGGGGATGTCGGTCTGGCAATCCAACCATGAAAGCCGATAATTGTTTCCAAGGCAAAGGCCTTTGCCCAAGGCATGATGGGACGCCTTTCATAACCGGTTAAAAAACAGGACCTCAGCATGCAATGCTGGACCAGAATAGGCTGTGGACGGACGAAACAAGACCGCCTGGCCTGGAGGTAACCATGAGACAATCTGTAATAGCAGGAATCTGTGCTGTCTGGCTTGTCAGTACGGCTGTCCAGGCCCATGCAGCGCTGACACGAATCGGAAAAGCCGTGTATCAGGGGGTTGAATACAGCCTGATCTGGGATGATGATAACAATGGCAGGTCGTTGATCTGGCTGGACTATGCCAATCCGAAAAATGACTGGGACGCACAGAAGGAATGGGCAGAGCAGTTATCCAATGATCTTGAAATAATTCTGAACAACGGCCTTTCGGTTAACTGGGGCAGTGATCAGTGGCGTCTGCCAGGCGCCGGTGAAAGTCCGGCTGCCGCCTATGGCCAGATCACCTCTGAACTGGGGCACCTGTTCTATGAGGAACTGGACATGGACAGCTTCCCGGATCGGGGATATGAATCCATCTTTTCTGATGATCTGAACGCCGGGCTCTTCGATCACCTTCGCATCAGCGTTTTCTGGGCCGGAACCAGCAGCAGTGAGGAGACGGCCTATGCCTGGGGGTTCAATTTTTTCACCGGGCAGCAGTATGACTATTCACAGCGTTCCGACCAGTATGCCATGGCGGTTAATCAGGCCCAGGTTACCAGCTTCAGCCTGGAAGGCCCGCCGTTGTCCATTCCGGTTCCGGCCTCGTCAGGCCTGCTTCTTTCCGGATTTATTGCCATGGCCATTCTGATGAACCGCCGTTGCCGCAAACCGCTGCAATAAACCTGGAAGACAGCCAGATTCAGTTTTTCTCCTGAACGGGGGCTGACCCGACCGGCCGGCGCCTTTTTTTACAGCCTTTTCTTTGGATTCATTTTCTGATAAATCTTATAGATCCGATGCCGTACCGTATTTTCCGGACCGCAACGCCTGAACGCACTGCACGAGGACGCTATGAAGATTATTACCACCCACAAAGGCTCTGATTTTGATGCCATGGCCTCGCTGGTGGCTGCCAGCCTGCTTTATCCCGAGGCAAAGCCTGTTCTGCCCACTGCCATAAACGCCAATCTCAAGGCATTTTTATCCATTCACAAGGATCTGTTCGATTTTTATTCTCCCAAGGATATCCGGTTTGACCTGGTGGATACCCTGATTCTGGTGGATACCCATTCCTGGGGACGCCTGGAGGGCATGAAGCCGTTAAAGGAAAAAAAAGATCTGAAAGTGATCATCTGGGATCATCACATTCAGGGGGACATCTCCGGTCAGGAGGAACACATCAGGGAGACCGGTTCGGCCGTGACCATGCTGGTACAGAGACTGGAAGCCGAGCGCAAACTGATCACCCCCATCCAGGCCACGCTTTTTCTCATGAGGCTTTATGAAGATACGGGCAACCTCAGCTTTCCTTCAACCCTGGCCGAGGACGCCTATGCAGCCGGTTATCTTCTGGACCGGAAGGCCGACCTGCATATTCTTTCAACGTTTCTGCGCCAGGCCTATGGTAAAAAACAAAAGGATATTCTGTACCAGCTCATCAAGCAGGCCGAGCGGTCAGAAACGGGCGGGTTTTCTTATTCCATTGCCGATATTCAGATTGAAGGCAGAGTCCAGAATCTGGCCATGGTGATTCAGATGTACCGGGAAATCGTTAATGTGGAGGTGGCCTTCGGCATTTTTCATGAACCTGAAAAAGAGCGCTGCATGGTCATCGGC
>CAZLNA010000332.1:0-3049 GCA_964560485.1 uncultured Desulfobacula sp.
CCTATGCCCGGCGGCTTCAGTCTGAAAAGACCGGCCGGAACAATTCTGCATAACCCCTGAGATCCGGTTCAAAGTAAAACGCATCTGCCGCCTTGTTTTCCGTTCCGGTTTCTTTTATTCTTGGAGAATAAAAAGGCGGTAATCCCACTGTCATCCGTTCAAAACCCAGAAGGCCGGGAGATTGATATGGCACAGCAGATCATGTCCACCATCCAGAAAGCGTTTGAATTAAACATGGACAAGGAAAAGTACGGCACCATTGCCGAGATCGGGGCAGGCCAGGAAGTATCCCGGGCATTTTTCCGGGCAGGCGGTGCAGCCGGGACCGTGGCAAAGACGATTTCAGCCTATGACATGGCGTTCAGCGACGCCATTTACGGACAGGAAGAATCCAGACGCTATGTCACGGAAAGCCGGCTGAACAAGATGCTGGACAAGGAATTCCGCCTGGTCCTTGAACGGGTTGGAAAAACCCGTTCAAAGAATTCAAAGTATTTTGCCTTTGCCGACACCGTCACAGCCAAGAGTTACAGCCAGACCGGGGAATGCCATGGCTGGCTGGGGATCCGGCTCCAACTGGCCCCCCAGGCCGAACCGTCCCAGATCCTGCTGCACATCCGGATGCTCGACGAAAGCAACCTGCTCCAGCAGGAGGCCGTGGGCATCCTCGGCGTAAACCTGATCTATGGTGCCTACCATCACTATACAGACCCTGAAAAACTGATCCGCTCCCTTGGTGATAATCTTGAATGGGGCCGGCTTGAAATTGATCTGATCCGGTTTGAGGGACCGGAATTTGAATCTGTGGACTGCCGGTTCATGGCCCTCAAACTGGTGGAACTCTCTCTGGCGGATGCTGTGGTGTTCAATGCAGACCAGGAAACCCTGATCCACCCTTCAGAACTTTTTTACAATAAAGATATAATGGTGATGCGGAGCAATTTTAAACCCATCACCCGTGTCAGTGAAGACATGATGGACAGCGGCATGGAAATTTTCAGGCGCCTGCCCGAGGTGGAGAAGGACACGGCCATCAGGGTTCCTGAAATATCAGTGGCACAAGTGCGGACAGAAAACAGCGTGGACATGAAAGAAATTCTCGACCGGGTGGACTGCCTCAATCTGCTTGGGTTTCCCGTCATTGTATCCTCATACCTGAGGTACTTCAGAATCCGGGACTACCTGGGCAGGTATACCAGCCGGAAGGTTGCGTTTGTCCTCGGGATTCCCAACCTGATGACCATTTTCAACCCGGATTATTATCAGGGCCATAAGGGGGGCATGCTCGGTGCATTTGCCTCCCTGTTTGATCATGACACCGTCCTGATCGTCTACCCCATGTGCTGCAGAAACCGGCCTGACGAGGTGGTGACGGCACAGACCTTTCATGTGAACCAATCCTTAAAGCATTTTTACTACTACCTGCTTGAAAACCATATGATTCTGCCGGTGGAAAAATATAACAATGCCAACATGCACATCTGGCCTGAAGATGTGCTCAGACAGATTCGAAACGGCCCTGGCGAATGGGAAAAAGAGGTGCCGGCGCCTGTGGCCCGGCAGATCATGGACAAAGGCCTTTTCGGATTCAACAGCGGCACAGGCAATGCCTGAGAAAACCTCTATGGCACCTCACAAAAACAGATCAGGCCATGACAGCAAGGATGAAGAAATGATCCCTTTTTTTGCAGATCCCATTGAAAAACTGCCCCAGGCAGATATCCCTCTGGACGGTATCCATGCCTATCTCTCTCAGTCAGACACCCATCAGGTGATCTTCATGCATTTTGAAAAAGATGTTGACCTGCCTGAACACGCCCATGCCGCCCAGGTCGGCTTTGTCCTTGAAGGACGGATTGACCTGACCATTGACGGCGAGCTGCAGAGTTACCGGAAAGGGGACCGGTACTATATCCCGGAAGGGATACGCCATTCTGGAAAAATCCATGCCGGGTACGCAGACATCACCTTTTTTAACGAACCGGACCGGTATTCTGCAAAATGAAGAACGGGTTGATTCTGGCACTGACGGTGCTGATCACTATCATCGTCTGCTCTCTTTACTTAATATTTCCGGCAGATGAGCTGGCAGAATTCATAGGATACCCCCAGTCCGTCTTTGCCATGCCCGCCATGATCGGCGCAGGGGTCGCATTCAGCATTTATGCGCTTTGCACCCGCAGTTTTGCTGAAAACCGGACCAGGCTTGTCCTGTTTGTCGTCAGCGGTGCCCTGTCAGGCCTGGTACCGACCCTTTTGATGTTCATATTTTTAATGACTGTTCCTGAATACCTTTAATGGATGCTGCCATGATGCACGCGCACTTTCGTTTTTATCCACACACACTGGCAGGAAAGATTGTGAAACCTGATCTCATCTGTGTGCTGGGCACCCTGCTCATTGCGTGTCTGACCTTTTCCTGTTCAGACCCGATTGATACGCTTCTTAAAGCCGGGTATACACCGGTGGTCGTTGACGGCAAGCCCTTGAGCATGAACCTTAGATGCCGGCAGGCGGTCCAGGGAGAACCGCTGAAGCTGGATGTAATGCTCCTTGACCTGTCCGGCACTCCCTTTGATCCTTTTATTTCCATTGAGACCCTCTGGGTGATATCTGGCCGGGACCTGTCCGAAAGCACCCGGCCGGAGCCGGTAAATGTCGGATTCGACGGAATCCTCACGTCACATACCACTTCATTTTCCTGCACATCAGGCATGGAGGTGGTCGTGGTCCTGGCTGTGAAGGGTGCGGACAACAGGATCACACGCATGAGAACGGCGCCGTTCAGGATTCAGCAAGGAATTTTGATACCGCTGACCAGAGACGCATTTGAGAAAGGAGAAAGATGAAACCGTTATCAATTTTCCGGCTGGGGACGGCTCTCCTTGTCATCAGCCTTCTGTCCGGCTGCTTTTTCCAACAGCCCTGCCCGTCTGAGAAAAAAGAACCTCTGATGCCGGCCCTGGCCGGTTCCTGGGAGAACGCAGACGGGTCAAGCGGCCGCATTTACACGGCAGAGATTTCAACGGCAGGGGCTGATGCCTATAAC
>CAZLNA010000333.1:0-3040 GCA_964560485.1 uncultured Desulfobacula sp.
GTATTTGGTGTGGCCCTGCTGTCGGCCCAGGGCATGCTGGGAGGGATTATCCACATTGTCATGCATGCGTTCGGCAAGATTACCCTCTTTTTCTGTGCCGGCGCCATCTATGTTGCCACCCATAAAAAATACATCAGCCAGATGCGGGGCCTTGGCAAACAGATGCCGGTGACCTTTTCCGCTTTTTTTATCGGCACCCTCGGCGTGATCGGGCTGCCGCCATCGGGTGGATTCTATTCCAAATGGAACCTGATCCTGGGGACCCTGGAGGCCCAGCAGACCATTTTCATGGTGGTCCTGCTGCTCTCCTCTTTTTTAAACGCTTTTTATTTTCTGCCCATTGTCTACCAGGGGTTTTTCGGCAGAAGCGAGGCTGAACTGGCCGGAGAGCGCGTCAAGGTTCAGGAGGCCAACCTGTGCTGTGTCATTCCGCTGGTGATATCGGCAGTCCTGTCCATTGCGCTGTTTTTTTTCCCGCAGGTTTTCATCGACCTGATCCAGACAGGACTTGGGCTTTAATAAACAAGGAGAATACTGCCATGGGGGTAAAGAAAAAAAAGTTTAACGGTGAAGAGTTTGAAATCCTGGACCACTCAGAAGTACCGGGGTTCAGGACAGCCTTTCACATCATTATCAGTGTGGCTGTGATTTATTTTATCTATATTTTTTTTCATGCAGGCCACTGAGCCGGTCATGAATGCGGATATACATCAAGACATGGACCAGAACACGGACAGGAAGCAACCATGAAAAAAGAGTTGACCATTTTTGACAATCCGAAGAATGTGAAACGGCTCCGTTTCGTTTTTTTTATCGCACTGGCAGTGGTGCTGGTTGCCGAAGCCTTTGTGGATATGCACGGTGAGTTCAGTGTTGAGCATTTTTACGGATTTTATGCGGTTTACGGCTTTATCTCCTATGTGTTTCTGATTTTTGCGGCTAAACTGCTGCGCAGGCTTGTCATGCGCAAAGAGGATTATTATGACTGATCTGCTCTTTCCCCCTGCATTCATCCTGATCCTGGGTGCCCTGATCATCCCGTTTCTGACAGGCCGGACCCGGCAGGCTTATATGCTGGCCCTTCCCGTGGCCGTCTTTATTACCCTTTTGAACCTGTCGCCCGGAACCTGCTGGCAGGTCAAGTTCTGGGGATACGATCTTGTTTTGGGTCGGGTGGATAAACTCTCTGTCATTTTTTCCTATGTGTTTACCATCATGGCCTTTCTGGGTGTTCTTTTTGCTCTCAAGGTTGAGGATCCCCTCCAGAATGTGTCCGGGCTGATTTATGCCGGTTCCACCCTTGGCGTGGTCCTGGCAGGGGACTTTCTGTCTTTGTACCTGTTCTGGGAGATCATGGCGGTATCCTCCACCTTTCTGATCATTGCCTCACGGACCCGGGCCTCCAGGGAGGCCGGTTTCAGATACATCCTGGTTCATCTGATCGGAGGGCTTTTTCTGCTGGCAGGCATTGTGCTGTATATCCAGCGCACCGGCACAACCGCATTCGGTTTTATCGGCCTGGACGGACTGGATTCCTGGCTGATCTTTATCGGTATTGCCTTGAATGCGGCCGCCATTCCCCTGCATGCCTGGCTTCCGGATGCGTATCCAATGGGAACACCGACATCCACGGTTTTTTTGAGTGCCTTTACCACCAAGTCGGCGGTTTACATGCTGATCCGAACCTTTCCGGGTACCGAGCTTCTGATCATTATCGGCGGGCTCATGGTTTCGCTGCCCATTTTTTATGCGGTTCTTGAAAACGACATCCGGCGGGTTCTGTCTTACAGCCTGATGAACCAGGTGGGATTCATGCTGGTGGGGATCGGCATTGGCACGGATCTGGCTCTGAATGGCGCTGTCGCCCATGCCTTCTGCCACATTATCTATAAGGCCTTGCTTTTCATGGCGGCCGGTTCTGTGCTTCAGATGACCGGAAAGATAAAGTGCACGGAGATCGGAGGGCTTTATAAAACCATGCCCCTCACCTGTCTGTTCTGTATGGTCGGTGCTGCCTCCATATCGGCTTTTCCGCTTTTTTCAGGTTTTGTTTCCAAGTCCATGATTATTTCAGCCTCCGCCCATGAGAAAATTTTCATGATCTGGCTTGTTCTTCAGTTTGCTTCGACCGGTGTGGTGGACCATGCCGGTATAAAGGTTCCGTTTTTCACCTTTTTCGGTCACGATTCGGGTATCCGGGCCAAGGAACCGCCGCTGAACATGATGCTGGCCATGGGGATTGCCGCCGTTCTGTGTGTGGGCCTTGGTGTCTGGTACCAGCCGCTTTACAATCTTTTGCCGTTCCCGGTCCATTACCAGCCCTATACCGGTGCCCATGTGGTGGGGCAGCTCCAGCTTCTGCTGTTCGGCGCCCTGGCTTTTACACTGTTGATCCTGTCCGGTTACTACGTACCCGAAGTCAGAAGCCGAAACCTGGATTTTGACTGGACCTACCGCAAGCTCGGCCGGGGCTGCTACAGGATTCTTGATGTGGCTCTCAACACCCTGAACCGCTTCAGTGAAAGGGTACTGATCTCGTTTGTAAAGACAGCTGTGCGGTTCTTTATTCAGGCGGGCGCCTACCTGGCCCTTTTTCTGGCCGTTAATATCTGGCTGATCCGCGGTGTCCGTGGGGTCCGCCTGGAGATTAAAAAGAAACGGCTTTACAAAGACATGACCCAGGGGACCGTGCCTGTGGGTGTGGCTGCTGCCTTTTCCATCGGATTTGTGTTTCTGGTCTATTTTATTGCAAACAGTTAAGGAAAAACCATGGTTGAAATAAAGGACTTAAGACGGATAAATCTGCTTCGCAACATACCGGTTCACCTGCTCGAAATCATTGCCTCGGAGGCAAAGCTTTCCATATTTGGCGTGGGTACCGTTCTCATGCGTTCCAAACAGCGCAGTGACAACCTTTACATGCTTGTCATGGGCCAGGTGGCTTTAAAGCAGAAACTCACCGCCGATATTGATGTGATTCTTTCCCTGATCCAGGCCGCCGCCTCATTTGGAACATCGGCCCTGATTGCCAACCAGACCG
>CAZLNA010000334.1:0-3023 GCA_964560485.1 uncultured Desulfobacula sp.
ATTTCGTCCATATGGATATCCTGACCCATGACATCTATGAGCCTGTCTGCAAGCAGTTCAATGGCCAGGACATCTGTCTTTAGGCACTGAAAGCCGGTAAGGCCTGTATAATAGGCTTGAATGATGATTTTAACCAGGCTGTGAAACTGCATCGGGTCGAAGAGGTACCTCAGATCCATGGGCTTTCCGTTTTCCTGGGTGCCGAAAAGGTCTGGCGCTTTATTTCTAAAGTAGCTGCCTGCCAGTAGAATCAGGCTCAACACATGCTGACCGATAAAATGGACCAGATCCCTGCTATGGGTGATTCTCTCAAAATGTTCAAAATCCCGAATTCCTGACGTTGCTAAGTTTGGAAACCGGCTCGAGTTCAGCCACTGGTCCAAACGACCGCCCTGTGGCCATTTGTATAGTCCCTGATCCTGGCGGCGTGATTGCTGGACCCGGTTGTGGAACAAGGGGATCAATGCTGTATGTATGATTCCTCTGGATGCAAGACGGCCAAGCTGCCAGGCATTTTTTTCAAATGCCGCCAGTAAATTTCTACCGGGCTTGAAAAAGGATTCCGGTTCATTGATGTAATCAAAATAGGTTTTTGGGGCAATGAAGCAGATGGCAATCGGTTCTAAGGCGATGGTTGAACCACTGGCTGTGTTTTCCATGGGAAGACGGCTGATCTTGAACAGTGCGGATTGATCAATAATGATGGGAACCGGCAGTTCAGTGGCTGATAATAGTTTTTTTAATCCAGTGTTAAACGCGCTGAGCCATTGAATCTCTGTCAGCAGGGAATCGGCGGCCTGCCCGTTTTTGAGGCACTTAACACAAAAAAGAGTGCCTTCGCAGGTCGGGTTGACTAGTGTCCGGCCTTTCCAGGTAAAAGTGCCGGACAGTTTCAGGTCTGCCTTGCTGAGCAACTGTGGCAGGGATATGTGGAGTATGGTGTGAGGCAGTTCATGGCCTGGGTGATTCTCACGAAATATCAACGGCAGGGTTCCCAGAGCTTCTGATACGGCTCTCTGCCGACTGCCGCCAAGGGTCATGCACAGGTACTGCAGCTTTTCAATCCATACCTGCTGCCGATACCGCGGACTTTTAAGAACGATTTGAATCATGCATTTAAGAGCTGCTTTGTATAAAAAATAGGCCTGTTTCCGGCTCTGAAACTGCTCAGACCGGATCATAGTCAGTAAAACAGTGAAGGTCCTCGTTAAAGAGGGTGAAGGGTACTTTTCCATCTGGCTGTCCAGATGCTGTAAAAAAAGGAAAGCGCCGGTAAATCCCATCTTCTTTTTCAGCAGACGGGTTTCGGTCTGGATGCGGTATTGATCTGTTTTTGGTATGGCAGTTCGGGACAGGGGCACGCCAGGCTTATTGAGTCAACGGTTGCTGTTTGATTCCCTTTGACGGGGCGGGTTCGATATTCACCTGCGGCTTGGGCCCGTCAGCCTCAGGAGCGGGCTTGTCAATCGGTTCGGAAACAGGTTTGCCAGTTATGGACAATTGTCTGATTTGCCGCTCAAGTGCTGCTGTTTTTGCATCAAGTGCTTTTTGTGTTCTGTTTAAAAGGGAAGATAATTCTTTAAGTTTGACATCATAGGAAGATTTTATCTGTTCGATCTGGTTTTTCAGGGCCTGATGCTGTTCCTGGGCCAGCGATTTACTCATCCGGTCCTGTTCCAGTCGCTTATATTTTTTGTCCAGCAGAGAGATATCTTTTCTGATCAGGCCGATCTGCTGCTCATAGTCGGAGAGCTCAAGCAGCCGCGCATCAAACTCTTCCTTGAACAGGGTGATCTCATCTTTTATCTGTTTGGCGGCCTGATCAAATTTCCCCTGGTTTTTGTCAATTGTTGCAAGGGTGTCTTTGTTCATCCGTTCGACCATGGCCAGAGTAGATTTGTCCTGCCCGGCATTGTTTTTAATCTGCTGCTGCAGCTTTTCAAACTGTTTGGCAACGGATCTGGCATCTGCTTTTGCACTCAGAAGCGTGGTCATCTGACCTTCAATGGCGGTTGTTTTTTCTTTGAGTTTGGGCAGGGCCTCTTCTATATCAAAACGGTTCTTTGCAATTTTCACATCAAGTGCGTTGAGTTTTTCTTCAAGCTGGCGTGCAATCTTATCAACCTGGCTCTGCTTGGTTTGGTCGACATCGACAACGCGTTCTTTCATGTCAAGGTAGGCAAAGACGATGATGGCGCCGATCATAACAGGAATGATTATCGAAATAATCGTTATTTTATTAGACAACTTATCGATTCTGATGGTGTTAATCTCTTCGGCATAGCCTGAATCAACCATTCCCGGCTCTGTTTCTTCAGCAGGAGGACTGTCATCCTGAAATTTGGTTTCATCCGGTTTGAAGTCTTTAAGGCTCATCTTTTAATCCTTTGAAAAGGTTATTCCCACTCAATGGTGCCAGGAGGCTTGGAAGTGATATCAAACACCACGCGGTTGATGTTATCAACTTCATTGATGATTCTGTTTGAAATTCGTCCGAGAAGATCATGCGGCAGTTTTGCCCAGTCAGCTGTCATGGCATCGTTGCTGGTTACGGCACGAATGGCAATACAATTGGCAAATGTACGTTTGTCACCCATAACGCCAACGCTTTTAACCGGCAGAAGCACAGCAAAGGATTGCCACAGTTCACGGTAAAGCCCTGCTGATCTGATTTCATCCAGAAGGATGGCATCTGCATTTCTTAAAATATCAAGCCGCGGCCTGGTGATTTCTCCCATGATTCTGATGGCAAGCCCTGGGCCTGGGAACGGCTGGCGCCAGACCAGGTCCTCGGCAATGCCGAGTTCAATGCCGAGGTTCCTGACCTCATCTTTGAAAAGCAGCTGCAGCGGTTCAATCAGCTTGAGCTTCATTTTTTCTGGCAGACCGCCGACATTATGATGGGATTTTATGATCGATGTCGGGCCGCCGAAAGCGGATTTGGATTCAATGATATCCGGGTAGAGGGTTCCCTGGCCCAGAAAATGGGCACCATCGATTTTTTTTGCCTGTTCTTCGAAAAC
>CAZLNA010000335.1:0-2990 GCA_964560485.1 uncultured Desulfobacula sp.
CTGGGCATAACGGCCGCCATGGAGCCAGGCAATACCCGCCCCCGCCCCAACCCCAGCACTCACAGCACCGCAGTAGGCAGAAAGCCGTCCGATGCCTGTTTTCTGGTGGATGGTCACCAGGTTGGACACCACCAGTGCCCGGTAAAGATCTTCCCGGGTTGATTTGAGATGTGCCGCATACTCGATCACGGGAACAGAGGCGGTAATTCCCTGGTTGCCGCTGCCTGATACAATAACGACCGGCAGTTCACAACCGCCCATGCGCGCATCAGATCCGGCAGCAGCCATTGCTTTGGCCCTGTTTTTGATGTCATCTCCCCAGGTCTTGAGCAGGACAGAACCGATATTGGCGCCCCAGTCGTTTGTTATCCCTTCCTCGGCAATGGCTGTGTTAAAATCAATCTGCCGGTCAAGCAGCTCACTGATAGTGTTGATATCAACCCTGGTGGCAAATTCCAGGATTCCCTGGACACTCATCTTTTCCCGGTCGGACGGCAATTTTTTTTCCGGCCGGCCGCAATAATGGTTTTCAAATAGATCAGTGCCGTCCTTTGTGATACGCACCACATTGGTGTGAAAGTGAGAAATCTGTACAGAGGCCCTGGCCCCGTCTTTTGAAACCGATACAACCAGGTCAAAGGTCAGGTTACTGTTCCGCTTGGTCACAGTAATGTCTGTCTGGTTCAGGTACTCCTGGATCTGCAGAGTTCTGGATGCATCCACTTGAGCAATCACCTCGAGTTCTTTTTCCGGATCTCCTGCCACAATGCCTGCGGCTGCCGATGCGTCGATTCCTTTAAGTCCCCCGGTATTGGGAACGATAACGCTTTTAGCGTTTTTAATGATGTTATCACTGGCTTCTATCGTGACCTGATCCGGCAGGCAGCCCAGTATCTTTCTGGCCTGGGCCGCAGCATAGGCAATCGCAATGGGTTCTGTGCACCCCATGGCAGGCACCAGTTCCTGCCTGAGGATATCAAGATAAAATGCATCTGTATTGTCTGTCAGGTTCATGATGGTCTCCTCTGGCGGTCATGGCTGGTATGGTCAATGAAAAAGCTGATTTTTCTGAACTTGATTTTAGACGGTTTTCAATGAAATCACAACAAAGGGTTTACCGCAGGGATCAACAATTTTTCGTTATTCCAACTTGACCGGTCGTGCATGCCGTGGTTTTATAGGTCGATTGCTTATGATCCGGTAAGATTTTACAAAGAGATTACCAAAGAAGAGGGTGCCTTGATATTTGACCCGTGCATGAAACACCAGCTGGTCCGCAAAACGGTCCGGGAATTTGCAGAGAACGAGATACGGCCCCATGTGGCTGCAATGGATCGGGAATCCCGGTTTCCCTGGGAAATTATCGAAAAAATGAAGCCGTTGAATTTTTTCGGCCTTCAGGCTGACCCGTCATACGGCGGTGCCGGTCTGGATACCATCAGTTACGCCATTGCGATTGAAGAACTGTCCAGGGTCAGTGCGGCCATCGGCCTTTGTGTAACCGTCCACAATTCCGTGGCGGTTTATCCCCTTCTTGCCTTTGGCACAAAATCTCAAAAGGACCGCCTGGTGCCTGAGCTGGCGCTGGGAGATCGGATCGGTGCGTTCTGCCTGACCGAGGCAAATGCCGGATCCGATGCCACAGGTGTGGAAACCATGGCAGTTAAAGATGAAACCGGGTATGTGATCAACGGGACGAAAATTTTTGTCACCAACGGCGGTGTCTGCGGAACCGCCCTGGTCTTTGCAAGTCTTCAGACGCCGAATAAACGGCCATCTCCTTCCCTCTTTGTTGTCCAGAATGATTTTAAGGGATTCAGCGTGGGTGAACTGGAAGACCTTTGCGGCATGCGGGCCAACCCGGTGTCATCCCTTTTTTTTGAAGACTGCCGGGTACCGGAGGACAATATTCTAGGAAAACCCGGCCAGGGGTTCAAAATAGGGCTTGCCACCCTTGATACCGGCCGGATCGGTGTGGCAGCCCAGGCCCTGGGGATCGCCCAGGCCGCATTTGAATCGTCTGTCAGCTATGCCAAGGCCCGTCATCAGTTCAACAAGCCGCTTTCCAAATTCCAGACCATTGAAAATTACCTGGCAGATATGGCTACCATGATTGATGCATCAAGGATGCTGGTCTTCAGGGCTGCTGCGCTCAAGGACGGCAACCGGCCTTTTTCAGCTCAGGCTGCCATGGCCAAACTGCACTGTTCGCAGACAGCCAGAGATGTCACCGATATGGCCGTTCAGATCCACGGGGGGTATGGTTATTCCAAGGAATATGATGTGGAGCGGTATTTCAGGGATGCCAAGGTGACCCAGATCTATGAAGGCACCAGTGAAATTCAGAAAATGGTCATTGCCAGGTCTCTGCTGGCAGAACCTGTTTAAAGGAGACCTGAACCGATGAAAAATATAATTGTCTGTATTAAGCAGGTCCCCATGGTATCGGAACTGCCCTGGGATTCACAAACCCGGACCCTGAAGCGGGATCTTGCACCCGGTATGATGGATCCATCCAGCCGGCAGGCACTTGAAGCTGCGCTGGTCCTGAAAGAAACTCACCAGTCGGTTGTCACTGTTGTCACCATGGGGCCTCCCATGGCTGAAGAGATTCTGCATCAGGCAGTGGCATTGGGCGCTGACAAGGGTATCCTGCTTACAGATCCGGCCATGGCCGGTGCAGATACCTGTCTGACAAGTGAAATTCTGGCAGCCTGTATTCAGGCGCATTGCCCGGAATTTGATCTGGTTCTCTGCGGCGTTTGTTCCACTGATTCAGAGACCGGCCAGGTCGGGCCCCAGCTGGCTGAACAGCTTGAACTGCCATCCATTGGTTATGTCCGGGAAATGCACATTATCGGGAATATCCTGACTGTGGAACGTCATGTGGATGGATTCCTGGAAACCCTTGAAACAGGTTTGCCAGCCCTGCTCACCATTGATCATGAGGCCTGCCGGCCATGGTACCTCCCCCTTGGTGGGATTGAACG
>CAZLNA010000336.1:0-2984 GCA_964560485.1 uncultured Desulfobacula sp.
TGCCTGTATAATTGATTATACAATTCGCTGTCATCATCTGAAATAAACAGCAACTTCTCCTTTCTAAGCTTTTTGGCATTTATATCATCAAAATCTATCGTTTCTATGCTTTTACAGTCTACTTCAAGTGAGCCGCTCAAAGCGGCAAGCCTATTACCGTATCGAATAAATCGGTAGCCCAACGCCTGCCCGATAATCGCGATATTATTTTCCTGAATATTTGACAAATTTATCCATTAGTTATCCAGTTCAACATATTCTGGAACCATTTTTTTCAATAATTTTATAATTGTTGCTCGGTCCTGGCGCCGCGCTGATTCTTTAAGGGTTTTAATTTCAGAAAATACCAGCTCCATATCACATGTCCGGCTGTTCAGGACCATGATTTTTTCATGGCCGGTCGGAATGACATCCTCCTCCGGGGTCATGAGTTCTTCATAAAGCTTTTCTCCGGGGCGAAGCCCGGTATACTCGACATGGATATCCACATCCGGCTCAAACCCGGAAAATCGGATCAGGTCTCTTGCCATATCATCAATTTTAACCGGTTCTCCCATCTCAAGGATAAAGATTTCACCACCGTTTCCCATGGCGCTGGACTGAAGAATCAGCTGGCAGGCTTCCGGGATCAGCATGAAATAACGGATCATATCCGGATGGGTCACGGTGACCGGCCCCCCCTGTTTGATCTGCTTTTTAAACAATGGGATCACACTGCCCACACTGCCGATGACATTACCGAAGCGGACCGTGATAAAATGGGTTTTCGTTGGCGTGCAGGCGTTCCTGTTCTGCACGATCAGTTCGGCCACCCGCTTGCTCGTACCCATGACGCTCGACGGATTGACCGCCTTGTCCGTGGAAACCAGTACAAATTTTTCACACCCGAACCGGTCAGAAACTTCAACGATATTTTCTGTGCCCAGGATATTGTTTTCAACAGCTTTCCAGGGATGAAGCTCCAGCATGGGAACATGCTTGTAGGCAGCCGCATGAAAAACCATATGCGGTCTGAATTCTTCAAATACCTTCTCAAGTTCTTCTTTGTCCTGCACATCTGACAGCACCGGAATGATCTGTGTTCGGTCAAAGTCTTTTTTAAGCTGAAGATCAATTTCATACAACGGGCTTTCCGCTCTTTCAAGCAGGATAATCTTTTCCGGTTCATACCTGCAGATCTGTTTGCAGAGTTCGCTGCCGATGGAACCGCCTGCACCTGACACCAGGACCACTTTGCGGCTGATGCAGGTTTGAATCCGCTCTTTGTCCAGGACCACCGGATCCCTTCCGAGAAGGTCCCGGTATTCCACGTCACGGATCGCGCTGACAGAGACCTTGCCGTTGATCAGTTCCCCCATGTTCGGCACAATCCGGTATTTGATCTGAAGATCCTTGCAGGTTTCTACAATAAAACGGATCCGCTCTGCCGGCGCTGACGGCATGGCAATAATGACCTCACTGGCCCCTGTGGTTTTAACGGCATGCTCAATCCCGTCAATGTCATTGATCACACTGATCCCATGGATCTGGCGGCCTTTCTTTTTCAAGTCATCATCCAGAAAAGCAAGGACATTATACTGAATCGTAGCGTTATCTTTTATTTCCCTGACAATTTTCTCACCGCAGCTGCCGGCACCAATGATGATGACGCCGGTTCCCCGCCGGCTCTGACGGAAAAAGACCCGCCGTATAATTTCAAGGACAATTCCGGCATCGATTTTACTGGAGAACTGTTCAAAATAGACCCTTGTGGTCAGCCTGAGTGCCAGGATGAAAAAGACCGTAAAAAACCAGTCAATGACAAAGACCGATCTTGAAACATTTTCAAACCGGTTGACAAAAAGCACTGCCACAATGATGCAGCCGGTTGCTGCAGTGGAGGCCCGCACCACATTCATCAGATCGTTCAGGCCGGTGTACCGCCACATGCCCCGGTAAAGGTTGAAGCAGAAAAAAAAGAAGAGTTTTAATAATACCACCATGGGCAGCAGCTCAACCAGACGACTCTGATTGGATGCCGGTATAATGAAATCAAACCGGATCAGATGGGCCAGATAAAATGAAAATACCAGGATGCATGCGTCAACCGCAAGAATGATGAACAGATTTCTGGAAACGGTAATTTTCATCTAAGTTGATCCGCTTTTTTTCGAATAAAAAAGGTTAACCCCAAAAAAAGGAGGTAGCAAAAAAGGTGAAGCAAAATGATTTTCGTGATCTCAGGCATCATTACAAGTGCAATGCCATTGATCACAGCCTGGGCAAGCCCAAAGCCCACAGAGACCTTCCAGTGCGAAAAACCCAATTCATTGGCCAGCAATTGATATACATGAAGTCTGTGGGGTTTTGCAAGAGGGTCGCCTCTGAAAAGCCGGAAGAGTATCGTGGAGAGCGAGTCAAAATAGAACAGGGAAATAAAGCCGGCTATAAGGATGAAGGATTGCCATTCCCACGCCTGGGAGGCCACAAGTGATGCAAACACAAAACCGAGCAGGACACTGCCCACATCCCCCATGAAGACCCTGGCTTTGGGCAGGTTGAAAACTAAAAATGCGCCAGAGGAAACAGCCAGTCCGAGACAGAGAACCGCTTGACAGCAGGGCGAACCTGAGATGAACAGATAGGCTGCAAAAAAGCCATACCCCACCAGGGCAGTAATACCTGCAATGCCGTCGATGCCGTCCATGAAGTTGTAAATATTGGCGGTGCCGGTGATATATATGC
This sequence comes from uncultured Desulfobacula sp., assembly GCA_964560485.1. Classification (GTDB taxonomy): domain Bacteria; phylum Desulfobacterota; class Desulfobacteria; order Desulfobacterales; family Desulfobacteraceae; genus Desulfobacula. The sequence goes on from CAZLNA010000336.1 coordinate 2,725, forward strand.
TGAAGAAAAGAAGCAGTGCCATGCCAGTCAGGGATTCCAGACCGGCCGGGTACAGAATATATGCTGAAACAATGAGGGCGCAGCAGATCTGGATAAACAGCCGGATGACTGCAGACACCTCTTTTTTATCCCCGTAAAAACTGATCAAAGAAATTACTGCTGCCGGCACCCAGAAGGCAAAGGGAATTTTTATAAATAATGACAAAAGAACAAAGGCCATCAGGATACCAACCCCGCCCCCTTTGGGCACCACACCGGAG
>CAZLNA010000337.1:0-2976 GCA_964560485.1 uncultured Desulfobacula sp.
GATGAGAGCAGGGCCAGGGAAAAAATTGTGATTTACCGGCATCTTCCCCAGTACCAGTGGATCATCGCCTGTTCCAGTTATGTGGATGAAATTTTTGCACCCTTGAATACCTTCAGGGTGTTCATAGGCGGTCTTCTATTTGTATTTTTAGTGGTCTGTACCGGCACGGCATTTCTGATCAGCCGGTCGGTGACAAAGCCTCTGGAAGTTTTAATGGCCAAGCTGGAGCGCGGCGCAAAAGGTGACTTTTCCGTCAGGATGGCAGAACTCCGGCAGGACGAATTCGGACGTCTTGCCCATCATTTTAATTCCTTTATGACCCAGCTCGAAGTCAATCTTGCCGTGATCGAAGAGCAGAACCGGAAAAATAAGGAAGCCCGCAATGCTCTGGTTGAGAATGATCTTAAGCTCAGGAGTCTTTTCAATCAGTCGTTCCAGTATACCGGGATCCTATCACCTTCCGGGATACTCGAAGAAATCAACCAGAGCGGTCTCGATTTCGCCGGGTGTCAGCTTGAGGACGTGGTCTATATCCCCTTCTGGGATCTGCCGTGGTGGCGGCACGATTCCAGAGTAAGAGAGCAGGTCCGCGAAGCGGTGGAGAAGGCCGGAAAAGGCACATTCAGCCGGTTTGAAACCACGAATATTTCAAAGAGTGATGAGATAAGGGATATCGACCTTTCCATCAAACCGATCATGAATAGGGCTGATGAGGTCGCATTTATCATTACCGAGGGCAGGGACATTACTGAATACAAACTGGCAGCCCTTGAAAGAAAAAATCTGGCTGTTCAGATGGAAAAATCTCAGAAAATGGAATCCATTGGTACCCTGGCTGGCGGTATTGCCCATGATTTTAATAATATCCTGTCCGGGATCCTCGGGTATGCCCAGCTGGCCGAGCTTAACCTTGACCAGCCCATCAAAGCCAAAGGCCATATCGCGCAGATTTTAAAGGGGTCCCGGCGTGCCGCCCGCCTCACCCAGCAGATCCTGACGTTCAGCCGTCAGCATGAATATGAAAAGATTGCACTGGAACCGGCCCTGATTGTTAAAGAGGCGCTTAAACTGCTCAGATCTTCCATCCCGGTGACGATTGATATCGTGGAAGAGGTGAAAACGCAAAAAATGGTCATGGCAGATCCCACCCAGCTACACCAGGTGATCATGAACCTGTGCACCAATGCATATCATGCAATGGGTGGAAGCCCTGGGGTTCTTACCGTGAGGATGGCGGAACAGCAGATTTCCCGGAAAAAAGATTTCTTTGATCAGATCATACCGGACGGCGATTACCTTGAACTTGAAGTAACAGATACTGGCATGGGGATGCCAAAAAAGATCATGCAAAAGGCGTTTGATCCCTATTTTACCACAAAAGAGGTGGGTAAAGGTACCGGTTTCGGCCTCGCCCTGGTTCATGCGATCATTGACGAACATGGCGGGTTTATCCAAATGAAAAGCAAGCCAGGGAGGGGAACCAGTTTTTTTATCTATCTGCCTGTGGTTGAAATAGAAAAACCAGTCGGGGAGCTGGAAGACGATCGTCCGGTGATCAACACCGGCACTGAAAAAATCATGGTCGTGGATGATGAAGAGGACATCCGGGTGATCATCCATGCTTTTTTGAGTGCCAGCGGTTACCAGGTGGATCTTTTTGAAACCGGAGAGGCGGCCCTGGCCGCGTTTGAGCAGGCTCCTGATCACTATGACCTGATTGTCACGGATATGACCATGCCCCGGATGACCGGAGATGAACTCAGCCGGCAGGTGCTTTCCATCAGGGAAGACATGCCCATCATTCTGTGCACCGGCTACAGCGAGGCTGTTTCAGAGGCGGAGGCCATGAGTATCGGAATTAAAAAATATGTCCAGAAACCATTGACCAATGAGGAATTATCCGCAGCGGTCCGGGAAATTCTGGATCAGGCGGCCGTCTAATTGTTCTGAGCGAAACGTGCCGGGCAGCAGCGCTATCGCTGCTGCTGCCCGAAGAACCAAGTTATGCCACTTCAGTGAATTTGTTTCCAGGGACGCTGCAGACCGGACAGGTGTCTGGAACGTCATTCTCTACGGTGTTTCCACAGAGCGGGCAGACATAAATGCTTGTCTGGGGAAGATCATTCCCGCCTTTGACCGCTTCAAGCGCCTTGGTATAAAGGCCGTGGTGGACTTCTTCCACAGCAAGGGCGTACTTAAATGAAAATTCAGCTTTCTGGTTGCCTTCTTCCTGGGCGGTTGCCAGAAAATCAGGATACATTTCCTTGAATTCATAGGCTTCGCCGGAAATGCCTTCTTCAATATTTTCAAGGGTGCTTTTTACCCCGCCCATGGCCCTTAAGTGCGCATGTGCATGCACGGTTTCAGCCTCAGCCGCGGCCCTGAACAGTTTCGCGACCTGGGGAAATCCGTCTTCATCCGCTTTTTTCGCAAAAGCAAGATATTTTCTGTTTGCCTGGCTTTCTCCGGCAAATGCAGCTGCTAAATTTTCCATGGAACCCATATCTTTCCTCCTTTTTTGTGTTATATGACCTGTTTTTCGATTTTGTTGTCAAGGCGGATGCCTGGTTTGTTAATTCCAATTTCTATCAATCTTTGGTGAATCTGTAAAGCAGACATCCTGCTTTGAGTCGATCCTTTAAACAGATATGTCAGTTCAGGATCACCAGGATCAGACCATGAACCCCCAATGATTCTTTTTGCCGGATTGTTTTTCATCCATTTGATTTTTTAGAGAATACTTGAAAAAATGTAAAGAATAGTTACGTTTTATTTAAAGATATCCTGAAATGGCTTTCTGTCATAGCATTAAACGTCATTATCAACAGGAGGAATAATGTATCGATATGAAAAATTGATGGTGGCCCTGAACCTTGATGATCATGATGCCCTGCTGATCAAATGTGCCGGCTTTATTTCAAGGATGGCCCAGTCAAGCGAGGTTTATTTCGTTCATGTTTCAGATACATTTAAGAT
>CAZLNA010000338.1:0-2973 GCA_964560485.1 uncultured Desulfobacula sp.
CACCATTTTCCCGGCCACCCGCATGGCCTCTTTTAATGCATGGTCCAGACGGGGGAAAAAATGAAAGAGGTTGACCACCACAACATCAAAGGATTTGTCGCAAAACGGCATGTCCAGGGCATCGCAATGCAGAAAATTACGATCATCCCCAAGTCCGTAGACCTCTTTTCCCCACTGAAGATATTCCAGGCCCGAATCAATGCCGGTGTAGTTGATATTTTCATCCAATAGCCGCCTGAAACTGACAAGGAAATGACCGGCAGCACAGCCGATATCCAGCAGGGTATCACCGGATGAATAGATGCCATGCTGTTTTAAAAAACGGGCGCAGCTTTTGGATGCCTCTTTTTCCGGCAGTTCCCCTTTGGCCCGCTTGTAATAGCTGTTGCCCATCATTTTGACTTTGTCCAGGTCCCATGGATTCCAGTCCTGCTCCTCAGGTCCGCCTTTCATCATGCTCGGGATGCCTTCTTTGTCCGGGAACGACGCATTGCAGGCCCTGCAGAGAATTTTTGACTTCTCTGTGTCATACGAAAGGTCAGCAGACCTGCATTCCAGGCACTGCATGATTGAGAACAATCTGTCCGGGATCATAAATTTTACCTTTTCATGTTTAATCAAATTGTATTGTTTTTACACAGCTGTTGCCGTATTGATCGTTGGCGGCGACACCCACTGCCGCCACATCCTCCAGCGGCAGTGTGTCTGCGTGAAACGCATAGAACCACCGGTCCATGGATTCAGCCATATCAAAATTATCATGGATAAATTTTCTCGATTTGGTCTGCAAAGCCAGAAACGGCTGAGGACCGAAGACTTTCCCACTTTTTTCTGATACCTCAATAAATGCGACATCTTCAGATGATGCCGGATGAAAACTGACAGAGAGATCCAGCGCAGCTGCGTCCACTCCCTGGGGCCAGATGGTCTGCCTGAAGCCCTCAATTGCTTCACAGAATCTGAATTTTACGCCCGGATATTTTTTTGCAGAAGATCGAATCAGCCCCCTTATATGCTGAACTTCTTTTTCAAGATCCCTGAAATCATGGGCTGCAATTCCCACAAGAGCCGGTTTTCCATTATCGGCCCGCTCAAAGGCCCTGTCCATCTCATCCTGGTCCAGGTTGCACAAACGGTTCATCACATTGAGGGCCCTGCCGATCCAGCGGCGGCAATTGCCTTTGAGCTGGTAGTAGTCATGGTCTGGATGATATACGGACCAGTCGTGCGGGGCCAGACGCCAATCTGCAGACCGTCCGTTCTTAAAGTCAATGGTTTTGTCCAGATCACTGTTGTCAGCCATGGCCATATTGGAGATGTCAAAAGGGATCCACTGTTCCAGAAACCAGTGGCTGTCCGGCCGCTCGGTCTGGAAACCGGCACGGAAAACGCTGGGAAACCATTCACGCTCAATGATCCGCCGACACAGAATCTGGTAGAGTTCTGGTGAATTGATGAACGATGTGGCGCAGCGATGGGCCTCCCTGTAAGTAGACATGGGGTGAAAATGCCAGTGGAGTCCGTCCGGACAGTTTTTTTCAAGCAAGATTCTGGCACGGTAGTGGTCAAAAATATTATGGTACCCCATGTCCCGGCGGCGCGGGTTATACTGGTACCCGACATGATCCAGGCAATGCCAGTTAAACACCCAGCCGCCCCCGAAAGAATCTGTCATTTCCCGCCTGAAGGACGGGGTCATGATCCGGTCCAGCATGGCATCGATTTTATCCCAGGTGTCGTTGAAATTGATCAGGTGACCGGACAATGTCTGCTGGATATCCTTTTCAACTCCACCCAAGTCAATTTCACCCTTCTGAAGCCTGGCCAGGTTTTCCCTGGTCGGGGCGACCTCAACCTTGTAAAGATCCCTGAGCCGTTCAAATTTTGCTGCCAGGGATTCATACAAAGGCCCTTCAGCATCTATGCAGTGAACAATGTGGACCACCCGGTTGTCTGATGAATTATTTTCCATGTTTGACCTTTGTCTCTTTTTATCTATTGCACAGGAGCTGTTACAAAATACCCTGATCTTTCAGGATTTTTCCCAGTTTTCCGGGATCAAAGGATCAGTGGGAAAGGCCTGAATCCCTTTGCCCGATACCAGCCACTTTCTGAAGTGGGCCATGATTGTGTCATCCCGGACAAACAGCCGCATTGCTGTTGGCCAGTCCGATGATACCGGACAGGTTTCATAGCTGAAGTGGGCCATCATGTCAGCGCAGATCTCCTGCGTTAAAAAGATTTCCGGAGCAGACAGATTCTGCTGCCACCCGTTTAATGCCCGCTCAATATCAAATTTTTCATTGGGATCGTTTCCCTGAAACGCGGAATTGATATGCCAATCTTTGCCATAGGCATCTTTCCAACCTCTGTTTGACAAATTTAACCCAGACGGGTCCAGACCGAGAAAAGACCAGATCCGGGAGATTTCCATTTCAGGGTCGGCAACTACAGCTTCATATTGGACGGTGAGATACTGCTCCCGGGGCAGTTTTTTTTCATACCCGGCAGCATGGTTCATGGCATCCAGGCAGTTGAACACGGCCCCCACATAGGCAGGTGGATCTGCATAGGTGTATTTTTTAAATGATGCCAGTACTGCCCGGGGGTCACGCAGGATGAGGATGGTTTTGCCATTGGGCATCATCTCAAGAAAGTCGGGAATCTGTCGCCAGAGGAGCTGATTTTTTTCCGCCCAGATCCTGCACCCCTGCCCGAGATAAAGATGCGTCATCACAGCATCATACAAGGCGCCGTAGCCCACCCGGGATTCTCCTGCCAGAACGGACATGACTGCCGGGATATCAACCGTCATGCTGTAGCGTTCCTTGAGCCGCTGATTCAGGTCTGACAGTGCTGCCATCTGATTGCCAGTCTCCTGAATCGGATCATAGCGGCCAGCCATAAACCGGAGCACATTCACCCGGTACATGCTCACATCCAGCCGGGGGTGACATCCGATCAGCTGGGAGA
>CAZLNA010000339.1:0-2969 GCA_964560485.1 uncultured Desulfobacula sp.
AAAAACAAAACCCCGGCAGACGAATGTCTGCCGGGGCGTCAGAGGATCTTATGGTTTAGTTAGAGTAGATCCGCATAAAAATCGTTTCCTTTATCATCGACAATGATAAAAGCAGGAAAATTTTCCACTGTGATCATATAGACCGCTTCCATGCCAAGCTCTTCATATTCCACCAGTTCCACTTTTTTGATGAAATCCTTGCCAAGGCGTGCTGCCGGTCCGCCAGGGGATCCCAGGTAGAATCCGCCGTAGGCTTTACAGGCATCCGTCACCTGCTGGGTCCGGTTGCCCTTGGCCAGCATGATCATTGATGCGCCTTCTTTCTGAAAAACAGGTACATACGGGTCCATCCGGCCGGCCGTGGTCGGACCGAACGCGCCTGATGCCTGTCCGTCCGGGGTTTTGGCAGGCCCGGCATAATAAATGATATGATTTTTCAGATACTCCGGCAGGCCCTGCCCTGATTCAAACCGCTCCATGAATTTGGCATGGGCAATATCCCTTGCCACAATGATATTTCCGGTCAGGGAGAGACGAGTGGCCACTGGATAGTTTGACAGCTCCGCCCGGATCTCTTCCATGGGCCGGTTCAGGTCAACCTGAACAGCATCCTTCATTTCAGGCTCCTTCTCCGGCAGGAACCGGGCCGGATTCTCCTCCAGCTGTTCAAGGAAAATACCGTCTCTGGTAATCTTTCCTTTGATCTGGCGGTCGGCTGAACAGGAGACGCCAATGCCAATGGGGCAGGAGGCCCCGTGCCGTGGCAGCCGGATCACTCTGACATCAAGGGCAAAATGCTTTCCGCCAAACTGGGCGCCAAGGCCGAGCGCATACGCTTTGGCCAGCACTTTTTCCTCAATATCAGTATCTCTGAAGGCATGACCGGTATCGCTGCCTGTGGTGGGCAGGGTATCCAGATATCGTGCAGATGCCAGCTTTACCGCCTTGAGGTTGGTTTCAGCTGAAGTTCCACCGATGACAAAGGCAATGTGGTAGGGCGGACAGGCAGCTGTTCCGAGCGCCCGCATCTTGTCCGTCATAAAATTGATCAGGCTCTCTTCGGTATTCAGTACAGCCTTGGTCATCTGAAACAATGCGGTTTTGTTTGCAGATCCGCCCCCTTTTGCCATAAACAGAAACTTGTAGGCATCCCCGTCAACTGCAGAGATATCCACCTGGGCCGGAAGATTGGTCTTGGTGTTGGCTTCTTTATACATGGTCAAAGGCGCATTTTGAGAATACCGCAGGTAGTTTTTGGTATAGGCATTAAAAGCGCCTTCTGACAAGGCTTTTTCATCGTTTGCACCGGTAAATACCTGGTCTCCTTTTTTACCCATGACAATGGCCGTACCCGTATCCTGGCACATGGGATAGACTTTTTCAGCAGCAATACTTGCGTTTTTAAGCAGCTCAAGCGCGACATAACGGTCATTATCACTGCTTTCAGGGTCATCAATGATCGCTTTGAGTTTTTCAAGGTGCTCAGACCGGTAAAGATGGGCTGCATCCTTGAAAGCCTCTGTCGCCAGAAGGGTGAGCCCCTCTGGTGCCACTGTCAATATCTCTTTGCCGTCAAATGCTTTCACGGCAACATGATCCGTGGTGAGAAGCCTGTATTCAGTGGTATCTTCTCCGAGCGGGAACATGGTGTCAAATTTAAATTCACTCATGGTTTTATCCTTTTCCCAAAAAGGGCGGTGACCATCTGATGCCACCGCCCTTTTCAGAAGTCTTTGAAGTGATCAATCCCCGGATGCTGTTGCCAGTTTTTCAAGGACTGATTATTTCTGCAGGGGTGTCCAGGTTTGGGTCGAGTTCAAGGCGGGCGTAAGTTTTAACCGGAGGCATACATTTGAGTATGTTGAGGATAAAAATTTACGCCCAACACAGACATCGGCAAAAAAATGGGCAATCCCTGCTGAAATTATTTGATCAGGGCCATTTTCCGGCGCAAATATGCAATCTGCGTCTGATGCGGCAAATCCTTGGGACAATAATCTTCGCATCCCAGAAGGGTCATGCAGCCAAAGACACCGTCATCGTCACCCATGATTTCATAAAATTCCTCATCGGTCCGTTTGTCCCTGGGATCCAGCGCAAACCGGGCCAGGCGCATAAAACCGACAGCGGACAGAAAATCCGGACGCATCCGCTTGGTGGCGCAGGCAGAGACACAGGCACCGCATTCCACACAGCGCTCCAGCTCATAAATCTCTTCTGCCACATCCGGATCCATTCGTTCCTCAAGCTTGTCAAAATTGACATCATCAGCATTCTGGTCATGAATCCAGGATTCCACACGCTCGGACATCTGACGCATGAATTTTCCTGTGTTCACGGAAAGGTCGCCAATGAGCTCAAATCCCGGCAGCGGCAGCAGTTTAATTTCACCGTCCGGATAGGTTGAGGTCAGTGTCCGGCAGGCCAGTGTCGGCTGTCCGTTGACCACCATGGCACAGGAGCCGCAGATCCCTGCCCGGCAGACAAAATCAAACTGGATGGACGGATCCTGGGTCTCGCGGATCTCATTCAGTGCAATGAAAATGGTCATGCCCGGGGCTTCAGTCACCTCATAGGTCACCATGCGCGGTTTGTCCCCCTTTTTCTGGGGGTTGTATCGAAATATCTGAAATTTTAATGTTCTTTCCTGATCACTCATTATTTAAACCCCCTGCCTATACGCTCATTTTTGCCTTTGAATTTTTCCGGAATCGGCGTCGGATTCAACAATTCCTGCCGTTGGAACCTGTCAATTCCAGGATTGGCTGCTTCGATCTCCTCGATCTCCTTAACCCGCTTTTCGGTATCCGGATGATGGATCGTGTTGTCCACGCCATAGCCCCTGGATCCGGGAGGCATCTCCATTTTCATGATATCCAGGTCTTCATAGGTAACTTCAGGCAGGTCTGCAGTATCATCTTTCCAGGTGGTCAGGGTCCGTTTGAGCCAGTCACGGTCGTTTCTTTCCG
>CAZLNA010000340.1:0-2967 GCA_964560485.1 uncultured Desulfobacula sp.
GGCCAGTATCAGGGGCCGTTTTGTCTGCCGGACAGAGTATTGGTCCCAGTGAGAGTCCCAGAAATTACGATCTGCCCTGCCTTTGATAAAGACCAGCCGATGATGATCCTTATCGTAAAATTTTTCCATCCACCTGTCCCATTACCGTACACGGAGATCCGTCACTATTTTCAATCCTCAGCGGAAGCGCAACCACTTTAAGCAGCCTTAGGTTTTCTGCAAGATCCTCCAGCGTCAGATCTTCAAACAACCGAACCCCCTTTCCCAGCAGATATTGGTGGGAGCGTCTGCCCTCATCCCGGTGGGCCAGACTGGAAACCGAGATAAAATCCATGCCCAGAGCCTTCAACCCGGGAAAAAGGCAACAGATTTGACGGGAAAAGTCATGACTGAGACCCGGGCCTTTTTCCCAATATTCTTTGAGTTTTCGTTTGGCGCTGAACCCGGTTCGCAGAAATAAAAAATCAATTTCTGACCGGTTGCTGACCTTTATTGCCCGTTTTTCAAAATCATCTGAAGACAATAGTTGAGACCCTGTCGATGCAGATACCTCCAGAACCAGAGGCTGGCTAAATATCCACTCTTCCGGCGGATAGGCATCAATTGTCCTGCCATTTGCTACAAAATGCCTTGGTGCATCCACGTGACTGCCGACATGACACGGCATCTGTATAACACTGGTGTTGCATGAATCACCTTTGGCCATCTGCTTTTCCAGTGAAACAACAATTGATGCCCCACCCCCATATGCCGGCGTATCCGCATTCAGAACATGGGAAAGCCATACCCAATGCGAAGATAATGTATGAGATGTCTGAGCCGCCATCTTATCTCTCTTTTTCGCAAACTACCATCATGTGAGAACTCCAGCCGGTAGCCGCGATGGTTTCCTGCCAGGCCTGCCTGGTGCTTTCATCAGCCATCTGATGGAACCGCTCCCAGAAACGACTGTTGATAGTTGCATGCTGACACAGGATATCAACATCGAGTCGACCCGGGGTTGAAATCTCAATGATCCTGAAGCCTTTGTTTTCCAGCAGGCCTTTAATGGCTCCCGGATTAAAAAAATTCAGATGGTGGGGCGGAAAAACAGATTTAGATTCATCCCAGAGCGTCAGTATATCAATTCCCTGGCCCGACAATGTCGTGAACACAAAAAGATCTTTTTCAGACAAATGAAGATGAATATCTTCCAGAAATGAGCCGGGATCATGAAGGTGTTCGAACAATTCAAAGCTGACAAAAATTCTTGGCGAACCCGGAAGTTCATCGTCATTTACCTGATGAAAAAACTTTTCAATTACCCGGACGCCTTTTTCCCGGCACGCTTCAGCCAGAGGCGGCCCCGGCTCTATCACAGTCACTGACTGTTTGCTGACCTTCTCCATCTCCTGGGCAAATATTCCGAAACCGCCCCCGATATCAATCATGGCATGAGCCGACGCATTCAGACGGTTCATTTTTTCAAATATCAACTCTGCTTTGGGCTTCCATATCTTTTTTCTACGGTTTTCTGCGGTTTCCCGGTAAAATACCGATGCCCAGTATTTTGCAGACTCTGATTGCTTATAATAACGGTCAAAGGCAGCGGCACATGGCCGGGGTGACACAAACAGGGTAAAACAGGCCGGGCATAATTCATAACTGAAACCGTGCTTGGAAAACGAGAACTCGCCCTGGCTGCCGCAGGCCGGACATGCAATCGTCTCAGTGGGTGCATGGATGAAAAAATGCTTTATGTCTTTTTCACATAATGCCAGATAGGTCTGGAATATGCCGGCCGGACGGATATCTTCTTCTTTCATGGCATCGTCCTCAATTCAGATCTGCGGACACTGCGCTTTATTATAAAGAAAGACAGCATCCGTGCCATACGCAATAAACCGGTATCCCTTTGCAATCTGATTTTGCAACAGTTCTTTCTCCGGTGATACCACGTGGCATCCCAATGTCTTTTGGTGTGTTTCTGCTTTTTTTTCAATTTCTGTCAGCACGGAAAGAAAATCAGGATGATCAAACTGCCCTGTGATCCCCATGGAACCGGTGAAATCATAGGGGCCGACCATCACGGCATCAAGGTTCGGGTGAGTCATGATGGCATCGAGTTGATCCATGGCATGGATGTTTTCCACCTGGGCACAAAAAAAGGTATGTTCATTATCCGCCAGCCCCTGGTCAAACCGTCTGCCAAACAGGTTTGATCTGGCATATCCCACCCCCCTTTTCCCTGCCGGCGGATAGAGCGCCATATCAATCAACCGGTCGAGCTGTGATCGTGTTTCAACCATTGGAAAAATCAAACCTCTGGCGCCTGCATCCAGAGCTGTCTTTACAGATGCCAAGCCATGGTCTGCCAGCCTTGCCATGGGAAGGGTTCCCCCCAGCTCAATGGCCCGGAAAATATCACCCAGGATCTGACGGGAAAAAAGACCATGTTCCAGATCAACAGCAATCCAGTCATATCCTGCCTGTCCCATGATTTCTGCAACATCAGGGTTCGGAATCTGGAGCCAGGATCCAATAGATGCGTTTTTTGACTCTATTTTTTCTTTTAAATCCTTGTTTGTCAGCATGACTCTGCTCTCCGAAATCTATATGTGATCATCTTTTTCTACCTCCTGGGCTAGGCCCTGCCTGATAAAAAATCCGGATCAAGCCTTGGAATAATCCTTACAGCTTTGTCTTCAAAAAAAGACGGCCAGGTTGTAAATTCCGACCAGTCAGAGACAAAGACAAAATCAAGTCCGGCCTGAACAGAGGAGAGATAATCATGCCGGCTGTCGCCAAAATAAACGGCCGGCAGCTCAATCCGGCCGGCACCGATCTCCCGCTTAAAAATGTCAGGTTTGGTATCAGGACTGCCAAAAATCCCATGCGAAAACATCTGGTCAAGCCCCCGTTTTTTAAAAACCTGCCTGAGTTCTTTCTGGTCGCCGCCGGACACCACCATCCAGGGGATCTCCGGGC
>CAZLNA010000341.1:0-2955 GCA_964560485.1 uncultured Desulfobacula sp.
GCATGGCACCGGTATGCCATGCTTTAAAGGTCTGAGTGGCTGCAGCGGCAAAGGCTTTGTTCTCCTGTTCAGCAGCAAATTCAGAGGTCAGCGTCTCAAACAGCGGGTTGTCGACCTCAGGGATGGTTTCAATCTCTTTGTGCGCATCCCTGGCACCGGTGATCACATGCGCCGGCAGGACCAGCACCTGGTTTTCAAAAACAACAGGCGCCTGTTCTTGAACCGTTACGGTCAGAGAAAAGGCCGGGGCAGAGGGTTTGATGATTTTGTTTTTAAATTTTCGGATAAGGCCGAACAGTGCAGAGCCGAATACAAGGAAAAGCACTACAATGATCAGCCGGATGTCATATTGGTCCATTTTGTCTTATCTCAATTATAATTGTATGATTCTCAAAGGCGTTCTTCAATTGACTCGAGGGCATCATCTGCTGCCTCGACAAGGTCGGGGTGGGTAAATCCGGATTTCTTTTCTTTTATCCAGGCCGCTGTACCGCTGTCCCCGATTTCTCCCAAGGCATAGAGCAGGTCGCCCTGGGCAGTGATGTCCTGATCGTCAAACACAACCATGAGGATCGGGGCAAGTGTCCCGGCAAGCTGCGGTGCGTCTGATGCCAGTTTCTCAATAATGACCATGGCCCCGAGCCGGACCGACCACATGGGGTGGCAGACCAGCTGGATAAAGGCATCAAACATCTGGTTTTCTTTTATCATCTGGTCGGCAATCCAGTCGGCTTCCCCCTGTTCCATGATCTGCCGCAGGGTCTGCGGGCTCAACCGGGCCGGGTCCCTGTCAAGGATCATATGGACGATCTCATTCTGGCTGACCTGGCCGGTCCATCTGAAATCACTGTCCAGAATCAGGCAGGGCGCAGACCGCACGTCATCCGCCCGGGCTGCCGTGTCAAATAAGGTGCCGTCGATGATGGTCAGGTGAATGTTGGGGCTGTAAAGGGCCAGCGGCGCCAGGGTTTTTACCATTTCCGGGCAGTGGGGGCAGAACAGGGCGATATAAAGGGTGAGCTGCACCGGAATGTCGATTTTGTCCACCAGGGCCTTGGTCTCTGCTGAGAGCCGGGCATCCATGAGAGCTGTGCCTTCAAGGATCTGCAGGAAGGGATCGAGTTCCTGTTCCATGGGAAAGGCGCAGAACATCAAATTATCAGTGACCTGAAATCCGGGCAGGTCGATGTCATCCTTGCGGATGGTGATTGAAAAACCGGGCGCCAGATCAGATAACGCTTCTGCCACGGCTGTAAATTTCGCCTCAATGTCCTGCTGGTTTTTTTTTTCAGGTTCTTCCGGGAATACCAGGCTGATGCCAGGCGTCTGATGCCATGATTTGCGCCATTTATCTATTTTATCCCTGGCAGTGGTGTCATAGAGGGTCATGATGATATCTTTTTTTTTGCGGCCAGGTCTGATACTGTCGACCGTGACCAGGGTCCATATCAAACAGCACTGACTGTAAACCAGAACACCGGGTATTACAATGAAATTTACTGCAGATCTCCATATCCATTCTAAATTTTCAAGGGCCACTTCCAAAAACCTTGATTTTGAAAACCTTTACCATGCCGCCCAGATCAAAGGTCTGAAGGTGGTGGGCACCGGGGATTTTACGCACCCGGACTGGATTGAACAGATCGAAACCAAACTTGAACCGGCAGAACCCGGTCTGTTTCGGCTGAAAGACGATGTTGCCCGGACCATTGACCCTTCAGTGCCTGCATCATGCCGGGGGCAGGTGCGGTTTATCCTCCAGGCAGAGATTTCCTGTATTTATAAAAAGGACGGACGGGTCCGGAAGAATCACAACCTGATCTATTTCCCTGCCGTTGAAAGTGCAAAATCGTTTAATGCAACGCTTTCTTCCATCGGAAACATCACATCGGACGGCCGGCCCATCCTGGGACTTGATGCGGCGAAACTGCTCGAACTTATGCTTGAGGTGGATGAGAGCGGTTTTTTTGTACCGGCCCATATCTGGACCCCCTGGTTCTCCCTCTTTGGTTCAAAATCCGGATTTGATGCCATTGAAGAGTGTTTTGGAGATCTGTCCAGCCATATTTTTGCGGTTGAAACCGGGCTTTCCTCAGACCCGCCCATGAACTGGCGGGTGAAAAACCTTGACCGGGTAAGCCTGATTTCCAATTCAGACGCCCATTCACCCGGATATCTGGGCCGGAACGCCACCGTGTTTAACACACAACTTGGGTTTGCCCCGATCCGGAAGGCCCTTGAAACACAGGATCCGGAAGCATTCCAGGGAACCCTTGACATGTATCCCCACCACGGGAAATATCATTATGACGGTCACCGCAAATGCGATGTCTGTCTGAATCCGGCAGAGACGGCCCGGCTTTCGGGCATCTGCCCTAAATGTGGCAGACAGCTGACCCTGGGGGTGCTCTACCGGGTCCAGGAACTGGCAGACCGGCCCGAAGGGTATCAGCCGGACAACCGGCATGGGTTTAAACACATCATTCCCCTGGCAGATGTACTGGCAGAAATTTTTCAGGTCGGGCCGAAAACAAAAAAGGTGGCCGGCTATTACGACCGGGCGGTGTCCATTCTCGGCCCTGAACTCGATATTCTGGCAGACCGGTCTATTGACGATATCCGCAGGGCCAATGTCCCGCTGCTGGCCGAAGCAGTCGATAAAATGCGCAAAGGTCAGGTGACTATTTCGCCCGGCTATGACGGTGAGTTCGGCAAGGTGGGCATTTTCACCCGTGAAGAAAAAGAAATACTCCAGGGAGAGCGGTATCCGCTCTTTGAACTGCCAAAGCAGAAAAAAAAAGCAGTCCCCGGATCTCTCCTGAAACATGCAGAAAAGGCAGCACCTGTAAAAAAAAAGGATAAAGTTCCATTTCAGCGGACAGCTTCAGTTGATCTGCTCTCAGGGCTCAACCCGGAGCAGCGCAGGGCAGTTGAGAGCAAACACCGGGCGGTGTT
>CAZLNA010000342.1:0-2954 GCA_964560485.1 uncultured Desulfobacula sp.
CCAGAAGATCAATAACCTTAACACCGGTTTCAAGAACTTTAACCGTTGTATCCTGCTCAATAAAAGCAGGGGCATGCCTGTGGATCGGGAGCTGTTTATCTCTGGAGACATCACCCTTTCCGTCAACCGGACGGCCGACAACGTTCAGAACGCGTCCCAGGGATGCTTCGCCAACCGGCATCATGATCGGAGAACCGGTATCTTTAACCGGCATCCCTCTCTGAAGGCCGTCAGTTACGTCCATACCGATGCAGCGGACCACATTGTCACCCAGATGCTGGGCCACTTCGATAACCAGGTTGTCTTCCATATCCCCGATGGTCGGGTTTGTAACAGTCAAAGCGGTCAGGACCGGAGGAAGATTTCCGGGCTCAAACTCAACGTCAACAACAGCACCAAGTACCTGGGCTATTTTTCCTATATTTTCAGCCATTTTTTTCTCCTTAAAAGCTGTTTTATTATTAAGTATATCTAAAGTTTATCCTTTAAGTGCTTCTGCACCACCGACGATATCCATCAAGTCTGCCGTAATACCGGCCTGTCTTGTTTTATTGAATATGGTCTGAAGTTCATCAACCATGTCTTCACATGCCTTGGTTGCATTTTCCATGGCTTTCATACGAGCCGCATGTTCAGAGGTTGATGTCTGGAGCAGTGCATCATATATCTGAATAAAAATATTCTTTGGCAGCATCGCACTCAACAGAGCGTCAGAAGACGGTTCGCAGATATGTTCCGGCAGGAACGGGGCATCTGCATCCATTTCCTTTTCTTCTGCCACATCGTCGAGGGACGGAATCGGCAGGATCTGCTTGAGAGTGGGCTCCTGCCTGGCCATGCTGACAAACTCAGAATAAATCAGATATACTTCATCAACAGTCCCTTCAAGGAAACTGTCTATTAATGTCTGACCAGAGGAAGATGCAACAGAGAATTCCACATTCCCGCCGACCACGCCGATGAACTCGTCATCAATGGCCTGCGGCTGTTTGTTTCCCCAGTCACGGCCTTTTTTACCGTAGCAGACAAGAGAAACCTCTTTTCCAGCCAGTTCATTTTTGATCAGCTTTTCAGCTTTTGAAATTAAATTGGTGTTAAAACCGCCACAAAGCCCCCTGTCAGACGTGCACAGGAGCAGTGCCACTTTTTTGACTTCTTCTTTGGGAACCAGGAGCGGACTTGCATCCTCTCCTGCTTTACCGGCGATGGACCCGAGAACTTCAGCAAATTTGCTGGCATAGGGTTTAAATGCCTCCATGGCATTCTGCGCACCGCGAAGTCTTGAAGTGGCGACCATTTTCATGGCAGAGGTAATCTGTTTAGTCTTTTTAACGCTGACTATTTTCGATTGTACTTCTTTTAAAGTTGCCATATGATCTACCTTTGCGCCTATAAGTTAGTGTTTGTTTTCAAGATGTTATCAAAACCGAAGCTTAGATAGTGTCCTTGAATTCTTCGTCATAGGCTTCGAGGCATTGTTTGAGTTTGCCTTCGATTTCATCATCAATCACCTGTTTTTCTTTCAGGCCACTGAAGACTTCAGGAAATCTGTTTTCAACAAACGGATAGAGGCCTGCTTCGTATTTTGCCACTGCTTCTTTGGGATATTTGTCAATATACCCTTTGGTGCCGGCATAAAGCGCAGTAACCATTTTTTCCATGGGCAGCGGCTGGTACTGGGGCTGTTTGAGCAATTCAACCAGGCGTTCACCACGGGTGAGCTGTTTCTGGGTTGCTTCGTCCAGGTCGGAACCGAAAGCAGCAAATGCTTCGAGCTCACGGAACTGGGCCAGATCGAGACGCAGGGTACCTGCCACCTGTTTCATGGCTTTTACCTGAGCAGCACCACCAACACGGGATACAGAGAGACCAACATCAATCGCCGGACGGATACCGGCAAAGAAAAGGTCTTTGTCCAGAAAGATCTGGCCGTCAGTAATGGAGATAACGTTGGTCGGGATAAATGCGGAAACGTCACCTTCCTGAGTTTCAATGATGGGAAGCGCCGTCAGGGAACCGGCACCGAGTTCATCAGACATTTTGGCCGATCTTTCAAGCAGACGGGAGTGGTTGTAGAAGATGTCACCCGGGAATGCTTCACGTCCAGGCGGACGTCTGAGCAGCAGGGATACCTGACGGTAGGCAGCAGCCTGTTTTGAAAGGTCATCGTAGATGATCAAGGCGTGCTCACCTTTATCTCTGAAGTATTCACCCATGGCGCATCCGGCGTAGGGTGCCAGGTACTGCATGGCAGCAGACTCAGAAGCAGATGCAATGACAACAGTGGTGTATTCCATTGCGCCGTGTTCTTCAAGGGCTGCAACAACCTGTGCAACTGTTGATTTTTTCTGGCCGCAGGCAACATAGATGCATTTCATGTCAGTTTCTTTCTGAGCAATAATCGCATCAACCGCAACTGCAGTTTTACCGATCTGACGGTCGCCGATGATCAGCTCACGCTGACCGCGGCCAACCGGTGTCATACCGTCAACCGCTTTTGCGCCTGTGTAGCAGGGTTCATGAACTGATTTTCTGGCAATAACACCCGGTGCCACCAGTTCCATGTTCATGTAGGTATCTGAATTGATCGGGCCTTTACCGTCAACCGGTTCACCTGTTGTGGTCACAACACGCCCGAGGAGTGCTTCACCAACCGGTACGGAAGCGATACGGTCAGTTCTTTTAACCACATCCCCTTCTTTGATGACTTTATCATCACCGAGGATGGCAACACCCACGTTATCTTCTTCAAGGTTCAGTGCAAGTCCGAGGATTCCGCCGGGGAACTCAACCAGTTCCATGGCTTTTACTTTTTCCAGGCCATATACGCGGGCAATACCGTCACCCGCTGAAAGAACAACACCGGTCTCGCTCAGGTCGACCTCTGCATCAAACCCCTTGATCTGGTCTTTTATAATTTGGCTTATTTCTTCTGCTTTAATTTCCATTAGACA
>CAZLNA010000343.1:0-2954 GCA_964560485.1 uncultured Desulfobacula sp.
TCCATACCCTGCAGATACCGAATCCCCCCCAGGGTCATACCATCCGCATAGAACCAAAAAAGACGTTCCAATCCTAACGTGTGGGGCTGCTTGCCAGTAAGCCATCCTTAATCTGATAATGAATGCATTCTGTTTAAGAAACAGACGGTAAATGAGACTGATCTTTGGCCGCAAAAGAACCATAGGATCGTGAAGGAAACCCCTGAACAAAGATTTAAGATGAACAGAGACTTAAAATCCGGCCGGCCGATCAGCTTCTGCCGGTTCCGGCGGTTTCCTGGTAGAGACGTGAGAGGGATTTGCTTTTTACCGCAGGTATAATATAAAAAAACGCCTGTGCCGGACTCCCGGGGGTCCGGCACGGCGCCGTTGATAATATGATATCTGAAAGCCTTTTTTAATAACAGGCGTTCAGCTTATTCAAGCTCGAATGCCACCAACACACTCCGGTCTTTGGTAGCCAGGATACTGCTGGCTTTTTTAAGCATGGATACCAGCAGTTCAACTTTTCCGTCATTGTCAAAATCGCCAATGGCTATGCTGGTCACCGGTCCCTGGAATTTTTTCGGGGCGCTTTCAAAAGAGAGCCCGAGGTCATTAAATGAGTGGATCTCGATGCTGCCCTTGTTATAGACCCGGGTATTGGCAAAAAGATAGTCAGAGACTTCGATATTCTTGATCACGATCAGCTTGGGCTTTCCCTCACCCTTGATATCGTAAATAACGCTCTTGGGCTGCAGATAGGCAAAATTTCGCTCGGTCATCTCCGGTCCCACATAACTTCTGGGAAACTCATATCGCAAAGTGGAGCCCCCATACCCGGTATCACTGCTCCATTCAACCTTTCCGGATTCAAAAAAGAGCACCAGGCGGCCGGCCTCGTCTGTATACAGATAGCTGGACTGGGTCCTGTCACTGCCGCTCGCATTGACCATGCTGAGCAGATTAAAATTGTTGGCTGGCACGCCGATGGAACTGCCCTGTTCATACTGATTATTGCTCCATATCACCTTGAAGACCTGGTTGGATTTCCAGGGGCCTTTTTCCGTATGCCGCTGGGCAAAGAGTTCCGGCCGGCCGCCATCGGTCCGTTTAACCACCTTGAAATACCACGGATAGGTTTTGTCATGCCGCACATAACGGCTGCCGTTATATTCCACTACAAAGGACGAAACCCGCTCCTGCCGGCTGTTCATTCCGGTTACAAAGATTTCTGCAAACCCGTCCTGATTGATATCTGCCACATCCACACTGATGGAAATCACGGCAGCAGCCTTATTTTTAATCACCTGAACCGGCGTCAGCTTGCCGCCCATGGCGACTTTGTAGATACTCAGGCTCTGGTTGTCGATCAGCACCACTTCAAGTTTTTTATCGCCGTCCAGATCGCCGACAGCCACACTGTTGATCCTGCCCTTGTGATTATTTAAAAGCGTGGTGAACCGCTCCAGAGGACTCTTATATGTTTCAGCCTGGCGCTCATATTCCTGCTGGAGCCGCTGCTGGTTCTGGAATGCGATCGTTTCCCGGCCATATACTTTAAAATTGATTTCTTCAGCTATTTTGTTCAGTTCAGGGATAACCGCCCCTGCCGTATCCGACTGCCTAAAAAAGGTCAGTGTCGGCTGTTCAGTGTTGATATCCACCATGTTGACGTCGAGGCTCATGCTGTTTCCGAACAGGGTCAGGCTGCCGAAAAGCACATGATCCACGTTTAGAAAACGGCCCAGCGCCTTTGCCTTTGTTTCGGTCATCCCGTCGAGGCGTGAGATACCGGCATCCGCTTTCTTCAGTCTGCTTTCAAGCGTTTCCCGGGTCAGCACAACCACTTCGTCCCCATAACTGAGCCGGGAAAAAAACATGTCAAAAATACCTTTCTGCAGAAAGGCAAGATCCTGCTGGGTATTCATGGTAAACGGGAGAACGGCCACTGTCCGTGCCTCCTTTGAAAAACAGGGGGTCACCATTCCTGCGCTCAGGAACCAGAGGACCAGGAAAAAGACCATGCTTTTTCCAAAACCTTTGTTCATGCTCAAAACCAAACTCCTTTCAATTCTATGTCGACTCCAGATACCGGCAGTATACAGATCTGAAATATGCAAATGCCAGTATTAATTTGTCATTTTTTGTATCATCACCCGTCAAATGAAACTATATACCCCATCGCCACCCTTCAAACAACCCTTTTGAACATCTTTTCAAGGGTATCGCGGGTAAGGGTGATCCGCGTCGGCCGGCCATGGGGGCAGTGCATGGGATTGCTGCACTTTTCCAGGTCTGTCATCAATTGATCCATCTCAGCCGGTGTCATCGCCTTTCCGGCACGAACCGCATGGTGACAGGCCATGGAACTGAAAACCTTTTCAAGCCAGTTTTCCTTGACTGCCAGATCCTTTTCCGACAGCAGGATGTCTATAATATCGGTTACCACCGGCAGGGCCTGACGGTCATCGATAAGAGACGGAACCGCTTTAATGACAAAAGTGGTTCCCCCGAAGGGTTCCACCAGAAGGCCCACGGCGGCCAGGTCCTGCTGGACCGAGCTGAGCAGGTCTGCCTCCTTGTGGTTGAGTTCCAGCGTTTCAGGAACAATCAGCTGCTGGCTGGCAGTTCCAATAGACTGATAGCGCTTCATCAGGGCTTCGAAAACAATTCTTTCATGCGCTGCGTGCTGATCAATCAGCTCCAGGTCCCGGCCCTTTTCAACGATGATATAGGTACCCAGAACCTGGCCGACCACCCGCTGAAAATCAGTTTCCACCATGGCGAAGGAAGATTGTTCAGCTGACCCTGTGCGTTCTGCTGCCGTGGCCGGACCTGTTTTGGTCGGCGGCACTGACGGCCAGTCAATAACACTCTGGGCGACCTTTTCCGGCGGGATGGGAGGATTTTTAAATCCCGGACCTGCCGGCAGGTTCAATGACGCTGTTGCAGGTGGCGGCATGGTATATGTC
>CAZLNA010000344.1:0-2929 GCA_964560485.1 uncultured Desulfobacula sp.
TGCGTCCCCATTCAGTGTCAGGGCAGCCGGCATAGGAAATCACCCATTGATGTCCTGCAGTCTCCTGGATCGGCATCACCCGGTAATGGTCCCGCCGGTTCTGCTGGGAAGCCAGATAGGCAATTTCCCAGGGATACCCGATGGTAAAATCAATCCGTTCCTGATCAAGCATTTTTAAAAGGCCGAGCAGTTCATCCTGACCGCCGCGGAAAAATATATTCCTGCTTTTGGCTGCATGGGTTTTGAGAAGGGTGTCAATCGGTTTGCCGTAGGCCCTGCCCTTTGTCAGCCCCACCTTTAACTGATCCGCCATTAAAAGCTGCGCCAGGGAAACCGATTTCAGGGAGCTGAACAATGCTTCCTGCCGGCTTGTTTTGACTATCAATCCATTGGAGTAGGTGATGATGTTGGGCAGGGAAAACCGGATGTATTTTTCCCTTTCCGGGGTTTTTATGAAACCTGCATAGCAGACATTCTTTCCTTCTTTCATTAATGCAAGGATTCGGGCCATGTTTGCAACCAGATGCTGGTGCCGGTACTGCGGCAGATGCTGTTTGTAAAGGGAGACAGCGCCATCTGTGATGCCGTTGCCCTTATCCGGCCCGCTGGTGATGAAGGCAGGTGGAAAATTTTCATTGACCCATATAACCGTCTTCTTTTCAGCACCGGCAATGGGTGAGAAAAAAAGATTCAGCATCAGCGCCGCAATGATCGGCATCAATGCCAGGTCATGCCATAGACAGGATTTTGGCCTTGGTGTCAGACGTCTTGAGTGAAAGGAACCCCTCATCGCACCCCCAATAAAATTTCATCGGTTTGACTGGATAGTTATGCAAACAAAGAGAGCTGGTCCCGTCTGGCATCTGCGTGCTGAATGGTGACCCGGACAATGTCGCCGTATTTGAGCTTCATGCCGGCAGTAGGGAGCTTGGCTTCCAGCATAAACTCCTTGATCAGCACATTGCAGAAGTCCTTGAATGTGTCAAGGACCAGAGCCTCATATGTTTCATTTCGCCTGCCTTCAAGATATTTAATCAGCCAGTATCGTTTTCTTAAGCTTTGAACCCGTCCTGCATTGGCCAGGGGAATAGAGATCGTCTGGATAATCTGTTCGAGTTCATCTTTTGAATAGGCTTGATGGTAACCGAATACAGCCTTGATCTGCCGCTGGGTCAGGAGGTCATGGTATCGCCGGATGGGTGATGTTGCAGTCACATACGCTTTAACCCCCAGGCCTGCATGCATTTCCGGGGTGGCGCTGATCACAGCCCGGCTCAGATGTTTGCGCTGCATGAAATTCAGGGTGAGCGAGGTTTCAATGCCGCTGAAAAGTCTTTCTTTGGGTGGGGCCTGAGACCTGAATACCGCCGGCATATTATTCTGATCCAGAAATTCAGCCATGAGAGAGTTGGCCAGGATCATCATTTCTGAAACAAGCATCCTGGAAGGGTTTTCCCGGTCGACTTTGGAGTAGCCGATATCTTTGTTCTCTTCAAGCCAGACATTGACTTCAGGCAGGGTGATCTGAATCGCTCCCGCCTTGAGCCGTTTTTCTCTGAAAGTGGTGGCAATCTTATAAAGGGTGGTGACCGGGTCGTTTTTTCCGTTCAGCAGGTTGGCTTCAGAATAGGTCATCTGCTCGTGGACCTTGATAATGCTTGGAATGATCCGGTACTCCTGTATCTCAAAGAACCGGGTCATTTTGATCAGGGTGCTGATGCCCGGCCGGACGGCATTTTCAGTCAGGCTGCAGAGGTCCTCTGACAGTCCTGGCGGGATCATGGGAAGTTTGTCATCCGGCATGTAAATGGAGCTGGCCCGTTCCCGCGCTGCAAGATCAATGGGATCACCGGATTTGATATAGGCATCCACATCAATAATATGGATGCCCAGCCGATACCCGTCTTCCAGGTTCTCCAGGCTGATGGCATCATCAAAATCGAGTGTGGACTGTCCGTCGATGGTGATCAGGGGGATGGCGGTGAGGTCCTCTCTGAGCGGATCGTTTGAAAAATCAGACCGTGCCTCGATGATCCGGGCTTCTTTTTCAAGGACATCCTCAGACCAGACAGTGGGAATCTGCATGGATAGCAGGGCAGTGTTTTCATCCGGATCAAAGACCTTGGCTTTGGTAAATATGCTGAAGAGCTGATCCGGTGTGTTCAGAGGACTGCGCTTGATCATCTGCCTGGCAGTCGAATGCGAGGGGCTGTCATTTCCAAACAGGTAGTAGGCAGTTAATACTTCCACCACCCTGGGATTTGCCTGGGGCTGGGAGCCGTTTTTCCGGTTAAGGGTTTCATTGATCCAGGCAGATCCCTGTTGAATCAGAAGCTCAGTTTCTTTTTCTTTTTTGATCTGCCGCTGTCTGGCTTCCACCTGTTTTTCAGATAAAGGGGTGAAGACCTGCTTGTTAAATTTGAAATAGAGGCGGTCTTTGAAAAAAGCGCGTATGACCGCAGCTTCGTGGTCGCTGTCAAGGGGCGGATCAAAACAGAAGAGGGTCATGGTGGAGATGTCAATTTCACCTTGTTCCTCATGGAGTATGTCCCATAATTCCTTGATATTGATCTGTTCAGCGAGTGCGTTTCTATTGTCAGTCAAGGCTTTGAGCTGATTGACAATCGCATCCCTTGCAGCAGAGGTGTCAAGGCAGGTCTGTGAGATATGGGAAAGCCTGTTCTGAGAAGAGTTGATTTCCCGGTTATTCTCATTAAGCAGCCTGAACTTGCCTTTATTCTCTTGCAGAATTACTGCAGAAACGATTTTCTGCTGGTCGATATACTCTACTACACACCCTTTATTCATAGGATTGACAATATCAGGATGGGGGTGGGATGTCAAATATCAGACAATGCAAAATACGCTTGAAATCCTTGAAAAATGTTTGGTAATGGGTTAAGGTGGCAAAGTCCTGAAACAGGGAAAA
>CAZLNA010000345.1:0-2929 GCA_964560485.1 uncultured Desulfobacula sp.
TAACGCCGTTTTCACTCGGATTTACCGGTGACATCAATGCCATCATGAACGCCCATAACCTGGCCATGGTTGCTTTGACTTCCCGTATGCAGCATGAAAGAAACTACACTGACGAACAGCTGGAAAGACTGTCCGGCATGAAGAGAATCGACATCGATCCCACCAATGTTGAAATGGGATGGATCATGGACTTCTGCTGCCAGGCACTTCGTAATATCATTATCGGTATTGACGGTGTGAACGGAAAAGCCGACGGTTTCATGATGAAATCAAAATTCGGTATTGCTGTTTCTTCAGAAGTCATGGCGATCCTGTCTCTGGCTACTGATCTTAAAGACATGCGTGAAAGAATGG
The DNA here is from genome assembly GCA_964560485.1 of uncultured Desulfobacula sp. GTDB lineage: Bacteria > Desulfobacterota > Desulfobacteria > Desulfobacterales > Desulfobacteraceae > Desulfobacula. The sequence goes on from CAZLNA010000345.1 coordinate 355, forward strand.
GTAAAATTGTTGTTGCCTACACTAAAAAAGGCAAACCAGTTACCACAGAAGATCTCGGCGTAGCCGGTGCCATGACTGCATGGATGGTTGATGCACTCAATCCTTCCCTGATGCAGACGCTTGAAGGGCAGCCCGTAATCGTCCATGCTGGTCCTTTTGCCAATATCGCTATCGGCCAGTCCTCAATCATCGCTGACAAAGTCGGTCTTAAACTTGCCGACTACCACGTTACTGAATCAGGATTCGGTGCTGACATCGGTTTTGAAAAATTCTGGAACCTCAAATGCCGTTACTCCGGTCTTAAACCAGACTGTGCAGTTGTTGTCGCTACGATCCGTGCACTTAAATGCCATGGCGGCGCACCTGTTCCCGTACCTGGCAAACCCATGCCTGAAGAATACACCCAGGAAAATGTTGAATGGGTTGCAGCTGGTTGTGCCAACCTCATCCATCACATTAAAAATGTCAGAAAAGCAGGTATCGCACCTGTTGTATGTATCAATGCATTTTACACAGATACAGATGCTGAAATTGCCAAAGTTCGTGAACTTTGTGAGGCAGAAGGTGCAAGAGTTGCTCTTTCCCGTCACTGGGAACACGGCGGCGAAGGCGCCATCGAATTTGCTGAAACTGTTGTTGAAGCATGCGAAGATGAAACAGACTTCAAATTCCTCTATGACCTGGATATGCCGCTCAAAGAAAGAATTGAGCTTATTGCCAAAGAGGTATACGGTGCTGACGGTGTTGACTACTCTGCAGAAGCTGATAAAAAACTGGCTCAGCTCCAGGCGGATCCTGAAATTTCCAAGATGGGCATGTGCATGGTGAAAACCCATCTGTCCCTGTCCGACAACCCGGCCCTCAAGGGCGTGCCCACGGGCTGGCGTCTCATGATCAGAGAGGTCCTCACCTATGGCGGTGCCGGCTTTATCGTGCCTGTGGCAGGGGCCATCAGCCTCATGCCGGGTACCGGATCCAATCCGGCCTTTAAACGGGTTGATGTTGATGTTGAAACCGGCAAAGTTCAGGGCGTATTCTAGTATAATAAATGATAAGATCCAGGCGGCGGCTTTGACATCAATGCCGCTGCATTGAAAGACAAAAAAATCGAAAGATCATAACCGGTTGGGCCGGTATAGCGGCTGACCGGTTATGATCAATTATACAGGAGAAACACATGACTGCTGAAATTATTAGCGGAACCGCGATAAGAAAAGACATCCTCGCCGAGATCAAAGAGGAAGTCGATCAGATGAAAGAAAAAACCGGCAAGGTGCCCGGACTTGTTACCATTCTTGTGGGATCCAGCCCGGCGTCCATCAGCTACGTTACTTTAAAGGTTAAAACCGCCATCAGCCTTGGGTTCCATGAAATCCAGGACGATCAGCCCGAAGATATTTCCGAAGCCGATCTTCTGGCTTTGATTGACAAGTACAACAACGACCCCGCCATTCACGGCATCCTGGTTCAGTTGCCGTTGCCCAAGCACATTGATGACAAGAAGGTTCTCAACGCCATCAATCCGGACAAGGATGTGGACGCCTTCCATCCCGTTAATGTGGGCCGGCTTATGATCGGCGGTGAAGAGGCTGTTTTCCTTCCCTGCACCCCGGCCGGTATCCAGGAAATGATCGTTCGTTCCGGCACCGAGACTTCAGGTGCCGAAGTGGTGGTTGTGGGCCGCTCCAATATCGTGGGCAAACCCATTGCCATGATGATGGCCCAGAAGGGTATCGGGGCCAATGCCACCGTGACCATTGTTCATACCCGGACCAAGGATCTTGCCGGCCACTGCAAACGGGCCGACATCCTCATCGTTGCCGCCGGGGTTCCGGATCTGGTTAAACCCGAATGGATCAAACCCGGTGCCACGGTCATCGACGTGGGCGTCAACCGGGTGGGCATGAACGAAGAAACAGGCAAAGCCATCCTCAAGGGGGATGTGGATTTTGAAGCGGCCAAGGAAATAGCCGGCAAGATCACACCGGTTCCCGGCGGGGTCGGCCCCATGACCATTGCCATGCTCATGAAAAATACATTGAAGTCTGCCCAGGCCGCCCTGAAATAAGCATTTCTCAAGGCCTGGTTTTATATGATATCAATGCCGGAAGGGTTATTCCTTCCGGCATTTTTTTATTTCATGTTATAATTGTGCTTGATCTGGCAATATAATGGGTTTGCCGGTTTTGAAATCATGGAAAAAATGGTATAAAAAAATCAAACAAATCCTGTCATGAAAAGGAACAATATGGATAAACTGGATGCTATCTTTTCGCCCCAGACAATAGCCGTTATCGGTGCTTCCACCCAAAAGGGCAAGGTGGGGCACGACATCTTTGCAAATATTCTTTCCGGGGGGTACACCGGTACCCTATATCCGGTCAATCCAAAGGCCAAATCCGTTTTAAGCGTTAAATGCTACACCAGTATCAGCGCCATCCCGGACCCCATTGATCTTGCCATGGTGATCCTGCCGCCAAATGCGGCCCTGGCCTCTGTCAGGGACTGCATCGCCAAGGGAGTCAAAGGGATTGTGATTGTCTCTGCCGGTTTCAAAGAGGTGGGGGGCGAAGGG
>CAZLNA010000346.1:0-2922 GCA_964560485.1 uncultured Desulfobacula sp.
GTCCACAAAAGCGGCCTGCATTCCCGGCAGAACCCTTTGAACCCTGCCTTTATAAATGTTCCCGGCGATAGAAGTCTCATCTTCTCTCTCAATAAAGACTTCCGCAATGGTCCCGTTTTCCAGCAGCGCCACACGGGTTTCATGGGGTGCTGCATTGACAACAAGCTCTTTTAACATGGAATCATCCTTGTTTAATTTTTCTGATGCGAGCCGCCTGGATATCCTCCAAGGTCATCCCAAGCCCGTGGATCAGGATTTCCATGGGCCGAATGGTCCTTTCGTTATAGTCGGTCAAGATCATTTCTATTTGCGCCTTATTTTTTATATCGATTCGCTCAACCGCTTTTCGCAGATCTGTCCGGCGGATTTTACCCTTTTTGGTCCGATCCTCGATCACCAGGGAGGGCATCTGCAGCAGCCTGTCAACTGCTGCCTGAGATACCGAACCTTCCTTCAGGCAGATCTGATAGACTGCCCGGCCGGAAACTTTCTCATTCTTTTTTGTATAAAGGCGGCAACTGGCCACCAGTATACCCTCAGGAAGCTGGCGATTCAACTGGCGGCATATTTTTTCACCTGAAAGATCTTTTTCAAAATAAACAAAAAGCCTTTCTGTTTCACTTTCCAGGCCCACGGGGAGGGCGTTTTCAAACGACAGGCGCATGGTCGGGTTAAAGCCTTTTGAATATTTAACAGCCAGGCCGGCTCGGCGGACCGCCCTGCGAAAAATCGTGGCAAGCTCAAGATGCCCTAAATGTCGGGCTTCATCCAGTTTTGAAAAGATCAGCTCAAACCTCTGAAATGCCTCATCAGGCAGCCGGCCTTTAGAATCGGGCTTGGCCCCGGTTTTGGCGAAACCTGATGTGTCCGGCAATTCATTGATCCTTGGCTGAATGCGATCAAAATCGCAAATACCACAGCCGGTGCAGTCATTTTCCCGGCAATCAGGTGTCAACGCAAGCTTTTGGGCCTTTAATCGTTCTTTTTTAAAAAATTGAGAAGAGACACCTGAATCGATATGATCCCAGGGCAGGATTTCGTCTTGTGAGCGCTGTCGAGTGGTATAAAATTCCGGATCGATACCGGTCTTTTCAAATGCGTTTTCCCACAGGGAAAAATCAAAATAATCTGACCAGCCGTCCAGGCGGCAGCCTTGATGGTACGCGGCCTCGAGAAGACGTGACAATTTGCGGTCTCCTCTTGCCCAGACCCCTTCAATATAGCTCATCTGCGGATCCTGCCACTTAAGCTTCACCTTCTTATGGGTAAGGTTTTTTTTCAGCCAGTCAAGCTTTTCCCGGGCAGCGGCAATCGATATCTGGGCTTCTCTTTGAAACGGGGTATGCGGTTTGGGGATGAACCCGGCCACACTGACATTGATGGCTTTATTTCCTTTGGCATAGGCTTTGGCCAGCCGGCTGGAAAGAAGGCTGATGGCGGCAATGTCCTCCTGGGTCTCCATTGGCAGGCCCATCATAAAATAGAGTTTGATGGTTTTCCACCCCAGTTCAAGAGCATTGGCAACTGTTGCTTCAATGTTTTCCTCAGTAAGATTTTTATTAATAATATCCCGCAACCGCTGGGAACCGGCTTCTGGTGCGATGGTAAATCCGGTTTTGCGTGCCTGCTTAATGATATTCATCAATTCGGGCGTTAATTTTTCAGCCCTTACCGACGGCAGTGAAACTGAGGTGCAATACCCCTGGTTCAGCCGAGTTAACCGGGACATCAGTTCCGGAAGCTGTGAATAATCCCCTGTGCTTAATGACAAAAGGGAAATATCCGCATACCCTGTTGTTCCAAGAGACTCCCGGGTCATTTCCACCAGACTTGAAAGCGGACGTTCCCTGACCGGCCGATAGATCATGCCAGCCTGACAGAAACGGCATCCGCGGGAGCATCCACGGGCGATTTCAAGCCTGAGCCGATCGTGCACCGGTTTCCCAAACGGCACAACCGGGGCTGCAGGGAAGTTCTGACATGTCAGTTCGGGCAGAAAGGCCCGGCGGACATTTTGATAATCTTCCATTAAGGGGGTTATCGTCTGGAGACCTGTTTCATCCCATGCCGGTTCAAAGAACGAGGGCACATAAACACCGGGGATGCCGGACAACTCTTTGAGCAGGGTCTTTTTTTGACGATCGCCGTCCTTTTTAAACTGCATGATCACCGATGATATCTCAAGCACAACCTCTTCACCGTCACCAATGACAAAGGCGTCGAAAAAATCAGCCAGAGGTTCAGGATTGAATGCGCAGGGCCCGCCGCCAATGACCAGGGGAAACGTATCGGTACGCTGTTCTGCGTAAAACGGGATTCCCGACAGGTCAAAAATCGTCAGGATATTGGTGAAATTAAGTTCGTACAATAGGCTGATACCGATAATATCAAACTGATCCAGAGGCTGCCGGGATTCCATGGAAAGGCAGGGGATCCTGTGTTCTTTGAGTTTTTTTTCCATATCCGGTGCTGGCGAAAAAAACCGTTCCGCAGCAATAGACGGGTTTTGATTCAACAGGGAGTAAAGGATCTGCAGTCCAAAATGAGATGTTCCGATCTCATACAGGTCTGGAAAAACCAGGGCAAAGGTAAGATCGACAGACTGCCAGTCTTTTTTAATCACATTGACTTCATTGCCGCTGTACCGGCTTGGGGTCTGAATCTGGTCTATGATCTTCTCATAGACGCTCTCTTGATAATTTTGCTGATGCATGATAGACAAGCTTATTTATACAAAAACCGGTTAATTAATGGCTGATTTCCAAACCCGGCGCCATGCGCGCGGCAACAACCTTAAGGATTTTACACAGGCCTGTTCCGCCTTTCCGGTGCATGGTCTTGTAAACAGACCCCCGCGTCCAGTGTGGCCCAGTGTGGCCTGGAAGGCCGGTGGCTCAGGCAAACCCAAATTTTTTAATATAT
>CAZLNA010000347.1:0-2918 GCA_964560485.1 uncultured Desulfobacula sp.
GCCCGGGCCGACGGGAAAAAGCTGAACATCGCAATGGTCCTGTGGCGCGGAGGGACCGCCGCAGAAAAAGGGTTCAAAGCTGAGCTTGACAGGCTGGGATATGCGGTTGATTATACCATTGTCAATGCGGACCAGGATATCCGGAAACTTGCAGACATCGTTCGAAAAGAAAATAAATTTGACGGTTATGATTATGTCTATTCTTTCGGTACCACCGTTTCCAAATTTTTAGCCCGCGTCATCAGCAGCGAAATCCCAATGATCTTCAATATTGTGACAGCCCCTGTGGAAGCCCGGATCATAAAAAGCATGGGACCTCGAGAACGCAATATCTGCGGGGTGAGCAACAGGGTTTTGCCCGAGCTTGCCATCCAGAACGCATTTAATGTGGCTGCCTTTAAAAAACTGGGGCTATTCTATAATCCACGGGAAAAAAATTCTAAAATTTCCCTGACATGGATTATCAAACTCGGCAGTCAGATGGGGTTTGAGGTCATCCCTCTGCGCTGCCCGCCCGAAGGCCCCCTTTTTAAAGAAAATCTGGAAAAAGTAACCAGCAGATCGATTGATGTGGATGCGGTCTATCTTCCCTCTGACAGTTTTCTGGTCTCAAGAGCCGGTTATATCGGCAAAGCGTTGCAGCGCACACGCATCATCAGTATCGGAGCGATTAGACAATTTATCGACAAAGGTGTCATGCTGGGAACGGTACCTGATTATTATAACATGGGAACAATGGCGGCAGGCATTTTAGACCGGCATCAGCGGGGAGAGCAGTTATCTGATATACCTGTTCAAACCCCTGAAAATCCGGCCCTGATCATCAACACAACAACAGCAGACCGGCTGGGTATAAAAATAGACCGATCGCTTCTTGAAAAGGCGATCATTGTAAGATAATAAAATTATTCAAAATAAACAGCCGGGATCACACACTCTGCGATCCCGGCTGTTTCTGTTATGACAATCGACTTAAGCGGCCTGGTTTAACCCAGAGCAGCCTGAGCTGATTTAAGGGTATTTTTCATGAGCATGGCAATGGTCATGGGACCAACGCCGCCCGGTACCGGTGTGATTTTGCCAGCGATTTCCTTGGCAGCCTCAAAGTCGACATCACCGCTGAGAATCGCTTTTCCGGTTTCTTCGTTCATGCCGATACGGTTAACCCCGACATCAATGACAGTGGAACCCGGTTTAATCCATTCAGGTTTGACAAGACCGGGCACACCCGCTGCCACGATAAGGATATCCGCACGCTTGCAGTGTTCAGCCAGATCTTTGGTTCTGGTGTGAACAATCGTAACCGTAGAGTTGGCACCAACACCTTTCTGGGCCATCATCATGGCGATGGGTTTTCCAACAATGTTGGAGCGCCCGACAACAACCACTTCCGCACCAGAGGTTTCTGTGCCGGAACGGACAATCATTTCCTGGATACCGGCAGGGGTACACGGCAGAAATTTGGCTTCATCCCCCCCGATCATCAGGCGGCCGACATTCACCGGATGGAAGGCGTCCACGTCTTTATCCGGATTAATCGCATTCAATACTTTTTTATCATCCACCTGTTTGGGCAGGGGCAACTGAACCAGGATTCCGTCAATTTCAGGATCATTATTGTATTTATCAATCAGTGCCAGCAGATCTTCTTCAGAGATATCCTCTGGCTGGGTGTCCTGGATCTCTTTAAAGCCAAGCTCGTTGGCTGTTTTGATTTTCAGGGTAACATAACTGATGGAAGCCGGGTTTTCACCCACAAGGATGGTCACCAGTCCCGGCACTCTTTTGCCTGCAGCTTTCATCTGGCTGACTTCCTCTTTGATTTCAGCGAGGATATCTTTTCTGATCTGGGTTCCGCTAATAATTTCAGCAGTCATTTTGCTTTTTCTCCTTCTTTATAAAACAAAATTAACTGGCTGCGATGCGCAGCCAATTAATTTGCTTTTTTATTATATTTCACCCGCACTCAAAAATCCGGATATAAGATTTTCAGCATTTTGACTGAAAATTGATCATTTTGTGCGAGTACAAGATCAAGTTGTTTGTAACATCAGCGAAAATTAGGAAATTTTATTTGAATGCAAGGTTGGCTCAGATTTCCACCACAGGTACATATGCAATATTCCGCGGATGAAAATCTGAGCCATAACATAGCAGTCATGAAAATTTACAATTTTCGGTTAGAAGACGCCCTGTACCTTACCGGTCTCAACATCAACATCAACCCGTTTGAATGCCGGGTTGGAGCCGGTACCCGGCATCAGTGAAATCGCACCGGCAACCGGAACGATAAAGCCTGCACCGCCATAGGTGAGGACTTCACGGATGGTGAGTCTCCAGCCTGTGGGTACGCCTTTGAGTGCTGGGTTGTCAGACAATGACAGATGGGTTTTAACCATACACATACCCATCTTTGCCAATTCGGGATCCGCCTGAATTCTAGCGATGGCCTTATCTGCTTCTGCGGAATAATCAACACCGTCGGCACCGTAAACTTCTTTGGCGATGAGTTCAATTCTTTCTTTGATCGGCATATCCAGGTCATAGAGGAATTTGAACTCAGTTTTATCTTCACACGCTTCCACAACAGTTTCAGCAAACTCGATGGCACCGTCGCCACCTTGTTCCCAGTGACGGGACAGAGCAACCCTGGCACCTTCTGCTTCGCAAAGCTCACGAACTTTTGCAATTTCAGCATCAGTATCAGTATAGAATGCGTTGATGCAGACAACCGGAGCGATACCGGCTTTACGAACGTTTTTGATGTGGTGAATAAGGTTGGCACAACCTGCTGCAACCCATTCAACATTTTCTGATGAGTATTCTTCCGGCATGGGTTTGCCAGGAACCGGAACCGGAGCGCCGCCATGGCATTTAAGTGCACGGATGGTCGCAACAACAACAGCACAGTCCGGCGT
>CAZLNA010000348.1:0-2891 GCA_964560485.1 uncultured Desulfobacula sp.
GGATAGGATTGATAAAAACCGTTTTTGGTGCTGAAGGTCCCTAAAAGGTCATGGTCTGGCGGGGTATCAACGCTCTGGCCCCACTTGTCAGGACCGAATGCACCATCTCTTGAACGGCCATTGCCTTCCCAGTGCCCAATAATATAAAGATCAAACGAAATTTTTATGGATGTGTGCGTGGCAAGGTTGGCAAGCTCAAATTTGACCTGATCTGTAATAAAACCTTCGTCTGTTCCCGTGCGTCGTCCAAGGTAGCTGCCACCCCCAGGCGCTGCGACAGTTGTAATATAATAATTTCCGCCAGGGCTGTCCACCCAGGTCCATCCGTCTAAACTGTCATTCCCCAGCTCGAAATTCTCAGAATATGCAACTGCTGCTGACGCTGTGTGTAAAAAGGTTGAAAAACAGCAGGTGCCCAAGAAGATAAATACAACAAAAGTTAGTACTTTTTTCATCTTTTCTCCTTTTTTTGAGTATTGATATGATGCGCTCATATCATATCGAACGTGATGGCTGTTTAACTATCTGAAATAACAAGCAAAATTCATACCACCCCAAGAGCATTTATAAATGCCTGAGAACATTGATCTTTTACTGATCTATCCTGAATTTTTGATTTAAGTTATTACATTTACTACATAGTATTATGTAATTTTTTTCACAAAAAGAAAAAATCGAAATGAAACACAGAAAATGATTGATGCGGATGTTGGTCAACCCCAGCATCCTGAAACCGGTCTGATAAGCTATTTACATACATACGGCCAGATGCGCCGGGTGCCTTGTGGTACAAAAGAGCCGTCCGGTTTCATATACCCAACCGGTACTTTCTTTTCGCTGTCCGGCAACGCCCGGAGCGACTGCGAGTCATAGGGCGGCGAAAGGCGGTAAAAGGCATTCGGATCCATGAAATAACCGTCTTTGGGCGTGACCACCCAGCCGTCATTGGACCACTCCGGATATTTGCTGTAAAGAATGGCAAAATGAACCGCGTCCCGCCGGGTTCGTTTTCCCATCTTCCCGGTATTGGCGGTCAGCCCCACGATATCGCCCATTTTTACCCTGGTGCCGATGGGCAGGGGGGACATCTCTTTTAAATGGGTATACTGGGAATAGGTCCAGAACGGCAGGCCGGTCTGCTCCGGGGTATGGCGCAGCATGACTTCAATCCCCTTACGGTTTCCCTTATTTTTAAAACGCCCCACCACAGTGCCGTCTGCCACAGCCCGAAGCGGCGTCCCCCTGGGCTGGGGAATATCGACCCCTTTGTGCAGCGCTGCCCTGCTTCGTTTATGGGAGTAGTCAATGGCCCATTTTTCACTGTCGATTTCAGGACAGGGGCCGTTATCGATAAAGTCAGGGACGAGCCCGGTTTCAATGACGCCTCTTTTTTTCTGGATCGCTACATTTTTCTGTCCGCCGCCGCCCTTGTATTTACCGACCATCCGGCGGATGGTATCACTGATTTGTGAAGGCGGTACAAAACCGTCAATGGCCTGGCAGGGAACGCAGGAAATATCGGGCCGGTTTTTTGCCATGCCAGGGCCTGGTGCAAGGCCGATGAAAATGATGATCATCCCGGTGATAAAGGTCTTTTGTCTTATCTTCGACTTCATCAGACACCTCCTAAATTTTTAAAATCGATGGCTCGGCTGATATCAGAAGGGTAGAAACAGAATGGTCAGAGCCGGATTCTGCAGCCGGCTGCATCTGTTTATGTTATAAAACCGCCTGGCACCCGGTGTCAAGCCCCTCTGAACAGGATCAGGTGTCAGGAATCAAGAGAGAGGACCAGGGCCTGGTTGTTTTTTATCTGCCATTTGAGATCAAAGTCAAAAATGCGGGTGCCGAATACCCGGGCTCCCTTTTCATGAGTGGTTGCAGCGGCCTGATAGGCCGGACGCGGATCGTTTTGGAGAATCTTGGTGATGATGGTTTCAAGGTGGGGGATGTTTTTTTCCTTTTCCCGGATCTGTGATTCTGCCCGGTCAGAAAAACGAACTGAAATCTTTTTTTCAGGCGGTGCCGGTGCAAAGCCGTCCCTGGCCGCTGGAATCGCATCAGAATAGGGCAGGTAGGGTTTGATATCAAGGACCGGGGTCTGGTCGAGCATATCCACACCAGACAGTTGAAGCAGCGGACCGTTGTCTGTTATTTCAATCCGGTTCAGCCGCACAGCAGACATTCCCACTGGATTTGGTCTGAAAGGGGAACGGGAGGAAAAAACACCGACTTTTTTATTGCCACCGAGCCGCGGCGGACGGACCAGGCTTGACCAGCCTTTTTGGTCCTTATTTATTTTCAGTTGATGGAAGACGAACATCACCCAGATGTGTGAAAACCCTTCAAGCCCCCGGACCGTGTCCGGATGTGCAAAGTCCGGGTAAAACGTCAGGGTGGCAGGTGCATCCACCAGGTTGGGCTGGCGCGGGATGCCGAATTTTTCCTTGTAGCAGGAATGAATCACGCCAATGGGTTCAAAAGTGAGGGTCATGATAGTGCCTGCCATGTAATTCTGTCATTGTTTTTTGTCCGGATATCATCCTGCCGTTTATAAGAAGCGTCTTCAGCTTAATTATCAAAAGGGCGGTATGGGTGTCTATAGAGGCGTTGAGATTGTCGAGTGGCACAGCTCCGCTCTGTCGATTCCATTTCGATTTGAGGCAGTGCTGAATTGTTTACTTCTTTTTTATATCTTATATATGCCGGTTTTGAAAAAATCAATCCGGGCAACTCCTTAATTTATATAGAATTTAGTTAGATTTTGGTGAGGCTTACTGTTTTGCTTAAAAATAGGAAAAAATATACACCTTATCGGTCCTTTTTCAGTGGGTCAGCCGGTCGGCGTCCAGACACGTCTTTCAAAAGGGAATCGGCCCATACATGAAGGG
>CAZLNA010000349.1:0-2887 GCA_964560485.1 uncultured Desulfobacula sp.
GGCCATTTTGCAGGCGTTGCCACAGTGGTGACCAAGCTGTTCAATATTGTTATGCCGGATGTGGCCGTTTTCGGGCAGAAGGATTATCAGCAGCTTCAGATCATACGGCAGCTCACCATTGATCTCGATTTTAATATCAGGATTATTCCCGGCCCCATCGTACGAGAACCCGACGGCCTGGCCATGAGTTCGAGGAATGCATATCTGTCCGAAACCCAGAGGCGTTCTGCATTAAGTCTTTATCAATCACTGAACAAGGCTGAAAAAATGATCGCCGGGGGCGAAACGGATGCGGCCATTATACGGCAGGCCATTGAAACCTTTATTCACGATTTTGATGAGACAGAAGTAGAGTATATCCGATTCTGTAATCCAGCGACCCTGGATGATATGGATCCCCTGCAAACGCCGCTGCTCATGGCCCTTGCTGTAAAAGTAGGCACCACCCGGCTTATTGACAATGCCCTGTTCAAGACAACTTCGCAATAAAGACGTATCAGAGAAAAAGTGCGGCAGCTCTCCGAAGGAAACCTTTTTCCGGCTCATCCCTTCCTATCCGGATTCGTTTGACCGGATCGACTTTTGCTGTGGACTGGAGGGGAGCAGCAACAGCCGGGTGCATACCGGGTATTGATGCCTGAGTATTCAGGTAGGTTGAAATTTCACGGCTGGTGACGGTCAGGTCTGCCTGCATTTTTCGCAGCAGGTTAGGGGCCATCCGTTCCACCGGACCCCAGATACCAATGGAATATTGAGGATAATTGGATTTATCCAGAATGACGCGGGCAATGCTTCTGACCCCGATGCAGTATTCTTCGTCGCAGATGGCATACCCCTGTTTTCGAATCTGTGCCAGCTTTGGCAGCAGGGATTCTTTTGATGTAATGGTTTTAGCTGTGATCGCGTGCCAGCTGACATTCCGGCAGTATTTTTCCAGTTCAAGTTCGGGCAGATGGGCAAGAATCGATTTTCCCAGTGCAGTATGGTGGGCAGTAATTCTCTGTTCTTTTTTAGGTGCGAATCGCAGCATTTCCGAACTTTCCACCTTTTCCAGATAAATCAGGTCTGTGCCCTCAATCGCTCCCAGCGTAGTGGTTTCGTTAAATTTTAAGGAGAGCCGACGAAGAAAAGACTGAGCAATATCATTAACCCGTTTCCGCTGACTGTATTTTGTTCCGATATCAAGAACTTTGACGCTCAGATCATAAACCCCTTTTGCATTGCATGAAACATATCCATAATGCCGGTATACCGCCAGCAGCTGCTGCACGGTCAGCAGCTTATAGCCTAGTGCCAGTGCAATCTGCTGATCGGTCATTCCGCCTTTTTCAGAAAGCAGTTCAAGGACCTTCAGGCTTCGGCCAAGCGCCCTGCTATGTGGAAAATTTAAATGTTCAGCCATGGATCATGCAACAGTCCTCAATAGTGTTAGCCTTTTGTAGGTGAAACAAGGGGAGGTGTCAAGGAGAAAATAAGAATATATATAAATTTAAAGTATTTATATACAATAATGAGAAGTCAGGGTTATAAATTCAATCTTAATTGGCAAAAAGATTTCCCTTTTAAAAAAAAGAGGGCCGAACTCCTGGCGGTTACCAAACAGTCCGGCTATTCTCTAATCCGTGACGTCAGTGCCTGAATCATTCCCAGGCATGCCTGATGGGCATCCGCCACAATGGCGACATCCGCCATTTTCATCATGGGCGTCTCCGGGTTTTTATTGATGGCAATGATGAAATCCGCCCGGGTAATGGCGGCTGTATGCTGAATCGCACCGCTGATGCCGAATGAAAACAAGACTTTTGGCCGGATGCTTTTTCCCGCCTGGCCCACCAGGGCATCATGCGGTGCCCACTGGGAATAGACAATGGGCCGGGTTGCCCCCACTTCCGCATTCATCAGGTGCGCCAGATCATAGAGCGAATCAAATTTTTTCTTGCTCCCCATGCCCCGTCCACCGCAGATGACAATATCTGCATTCTCAATGGCTTTTTTGGGCAGTGCCGTTTTTTTGGATGCTTTCAGACGGATCCGCGATGCAGGAATGGTTTCAGGAAGATCAAGTGAAACAATATCACCGCTGGCAGCATCATCATGTGCTCTTTCCTGAAAAATGCCCGGCCTCACCGTGGCCATCTGCGGACGCTTTTCAGGCGTGAGGATGCGGGCAATGAGATTGCCCCCGAAAGACGGGGCAATTTGGACCAGGTGGCCGTTTTCATTCAGATCAAGGTCAATGCAGTCTGCTGTCAGGCCGGTGCCCAGCCGTCTGGCCACCCGCGGGGCCATTTCCTGGCCAAACCGGGTGGCCCCCACCAAAAGCATTTCCGGCTGGAACCGTTCAACCAGTCCGGCCATCAGCCAGGTATAGGTCTCTATTGAGTATACTGCCAGGGCCGGATCATCCATCACATAGATTTTTCGGGCACCGTGAGCAATATATTCAGACTGGTATTCACTGGTCTTGTGACCGAACAAAACCGCGCATACTGTATACCCTGCTGTTTCGGCCAGATCACAAGCCTTTGCCAGAACCTGGAGGGTTACCCGGTTTTGAAAATAGTTGCGATAATCACCAAAAACCCAGATCTCTTTTTTCTCAGTCATGATCTGTCCTCCTGAGCGGCATCAGGCTCTGTGCCGGTTTCAAGATCTTTTCCCATGGCACTGGATATGATCTTGCCGTGTTCCTCAAAGAGCTGGTCCATGATCTGCTTTACCGGTCCTTTCAGCTGCTGGTTCTCTTTTTGAGACACTGGTGAAAAAACATCCTCAATCTGGGTCGGGGAATCGGTGAGGGCATGAAAGGAGGAATCAAATCCAAGCTGAGCCGCACCAAGGATCACGATGTCAGGGCATGTAAAGGCACGTTCAATCCCACCAAGGG
>CAZLNA010000350.1:0-2878 GCA_964560485.1 uncultured Desulfobacula sp.
CAACCATGCCCTGGGTTGCAGAAAGAATTGAAACTGCCTCTGGTGGCAGCATGCGAATGAAAGTTTACGAACCAGGCAAACTGGTTGCACCGTTCGAGATTCTGGATTCTGTATCTAAAGGTAAAATCAATGCTGGTTATTCCACTGCAGGGTACTGGGCAGGTAAAATTCCTGCTTCCCAGATTTTTTCTGCTGTTCCCTTCGGACCTGAAGCCGGTGAATACCTGGCATGGCTCTACTATGGCGACGGTATGAAACTGTATCAGGAAACGTATGACAAAGGCGGTTACAACGTAAAAGTATTTGTCTGCGGTATTATTGCGCCTGAAACTTCCGGCTGGTTCACCAAAGAAATCAACACTCCGGACGATCTGAAAGGTCTGAGAATGAGATTTTTCGGTCTTGGTGCAAAAGCAATGGAAAACCTGGGTGTCTCGACTTCTCTGCTGCCTGGCGGCGAAATTTTCCCGGCACTTGAGAAAAAAGCCATTGACGCTTCCGAGTTCTCCATGCCTGCTATTGACAAACGCCTGGGTTTCCACAAAATTGCCAAATACAACTATTTCCCGGGCTGGCACCAGCAAGCCACTGTGTTTGAACTGCTCATCAACAAAGATGTTTACAATGCTATGAGCGAACAGCAGAAAATGGTTCTTGAGCTGATCACCAAGGCTGCCACTCTGGACGCTTTCGCTTACACAGAAGCCATCCAGGCCGCTGCCATGAAAGAAAATGTTGAGAAAAACGGCGTTAAACAGATTTACTGGTCACCCGAAATGCTTAAAGCCTTTAAAGATGCTTGGGAACCTGTTGCTGCAGATCTGTCTGCAAAAGATGAGATGTTTAAAAAAGTTTGGGATAATCTTAGTGCCTTCAGAGAAGAATACAAACTGTGGCAGACCTATGGCTTCCTGCCGCGTCCAGAACCCCCTAAATAAGAAGATCTCTTCTTGATCTAAGTGACACCCGGTGCGGGCATCATTCGATGCCCGCATCGCTTTGTAAAAAAAACGTATAAAGTCAGGAAAAACTCATGAATACTGAAAACAATTCGCAAAGTTCTCCTAAAATATCCGATGCCCTGGATAGTTTTGTGCAGAAATTCGGCCACGTGGTGATGTGGACCAATGGATTATTGATTTTTGCGATCATCGCCCAGGTCGTCCTCAGGTACGGTTTCGGCCGCGGCCTGGTGGTATTTGAGGAACTTCAGTGGCATCTTTATGCCATCGGCATCATGTTCGGGGCCTCTTATGCCGTGACCCTGGACAGTCATATCCGTGTGGATATTGTTCATGCCAACCTGTCTGAGAAATGGCGGAACCGCTGGGACCTTTTCGGGATCTTCTTTCTGCTGCTTCCTTTTGTCATCATCATTTTTCACCAGAGTCTTGATTTCGTGTGGGAGGCCTGGCGGTTGAACGAACGATCCGACGCGCCAAGTGGGCTTCCCTGGCGCTGGTTGATTAAAAGCGTGATCCCAGCAAGTTTTGCTCTGCTGTTTCTGGCGGTTATCTCACGGGCCATACGAATTATTCATTTTCTTAGGAGAGGTTAGGCAAAATGGAATTTAATGATTATCTGGTCATCGCAATGTTTTTGACCTTTATTTCGCTGCTGTTTACAGGCTTTCCCGTTGCCTGGGTACTCGGCGGCGTATCCGTCTGGTTCACAGTGGTCGGCTATTTTTCCGACCAGTGGTTCGACACCTGGACCGGCCTGGATTATCTAACACTGGGCATGTCAGTCAATCGAATATTCAAATTTATGGATAACTGGGTTCTGGTGGCCCTGCCCATGTTCATATTCATGGGCCTGATGCTCGACCGGTCAGGGATCGCTGAAAAACTGATGAAATCCATGCAGAACCTGTTTGGTGCTGTCAGGGGCGGTCTTGCCGTTACCGTTACCACCATCGGTATTATCCTGGCGGCCTCAACCGGCATCATTGGTGCATCTGTTGTTCTTCTCGGACTTCTTTCACTGCCGGCCATGCTCAATCAGGGCTATAACAAGGCGCTTGCCCTGGGGACCATTGCAGGCTCCGGAACCCTGGGGATTCTGATACCCCCCAGTATCATGCTGGTTATCATGGCTGACCAGCTCGGCCTTTCGGTAGGTGACCTCTTCATGGGCGCTGTGGTTCCCGGTGTGATCTTAGGGTTTCTCTATATCGCTTATATTCTGATTTTCTGTCTTATCAAGCCGGACGCTGCACCACTGGATCCTGAGCGAAAGCCGCTTGAAATCAAAGTGATCTGGGATATCTTCCTGGCGGTTCTGCCGCCGGCCGCCCTTATTCTGGCGGTTCTGGGATCCATATTTGCCGGAATCACCACGCCGACCGAGGCGTCCGGTGTCGGTGCCCTGGGAGCGACGCTGCTTGCTGCTGCAAATAAACGGTTGAACTGGAAAGTCATCGTAGAGGTGATGAAATCCTGTTACAATACAACCGCGTACATTTTCGCCATCTTCCTGGGTGCCACCTGTTTCGCCCTGGTTCTGCGAAGCCTGGGCGGTGACGAACTGATTGAACGTGCCCTGACTTCTCTGCCGTTTGGACCTTACGGTATCATGATGGTCATCCTTGCGTCTGTTTTCCTGCTCGGTTTTTTCCTCGACTGGATTGAGATTACCCTGATCGTACTGCCGCTGATCGCGCCGGTTGTATCCAACCTCGGGCTGAATATTGACGGCCAGGGCGTTGTTGAAAATGCGGAACTGGTCTGGTTTGTCATGCTTATTGCGGTGAGTTTGCAGACCTCGTTTCTCACGCCCCCGGTGGGGTTTGCCATATTCTATTTAAAAGGTGTCTGTCCGCCGGAGATCAAACTGACCGACATCTACAGAGGCGTTATCCCCTTTATCATTCTCCAGC
>CAZLNA010000351.1:0-2865 GCA_964560485.1 uncultured Desulfobacula sp.
TATAACGACAACTTAAAAATGCCATTTCGCTGTATCGTCAGGACTCCGCTTTTTTGTATCACACCGCCTGGCCGGCGCAGAATCCTGAGGACCAGGCCCATTGAAGGTTATACCCCCCCAGCTGGCCTGTGACATCAAGGACCTCACCGATAAAATAAAGCCCTGGGACATCCCTGGCCTCAAACGTTTTAGAAGAGATGGCATGGCAGTCCACACCGCCCACGGTAACCTCAGCAGTCCGGTTCCCTTCAGTTCCGCCGGGTTTGATCTGCCATCTGTGCAGGGCAGTTGATATCTGTTCCACGCTCCGGGCAGTAAGATTGGCCACGGGCTGGCGGATATCGCCAACGCCTTTGAGTCTGAGATCTGCCAGCCGTTTCGGCAGAAGGTCCCGGATCAGGGTGAGCGCCTGTTTCCGGGGCTGGCTTTTCCGGGCCTGATCCAGCAGATCTATCGTGTCATGACGGGGCAGCAGGTCTATGGTGATGGTCTCTCCCGGGTGCCAGTAGGAGGAAACCTGAAGAATCACAGGGCCGCTCAGGCCCCTGTGGGTGAAGAGCAGTTCTTCCTGAAAAACAGCTTTGGAGCAGCTCGCCCGGGCAGTCACAGAGATACCGGCAAGGCTCTGGCAGAGCGCTTTGTCTTTCGGGGCCAGGGTGAACGGTACCAGTCCGGGTCTGGGCGGGATCACCGATATATTGAACCGCTCTGCCACCTGATACCCGAAAGGTGTTGCACCTGCGCCGGGAATGGAAACCCCGCCGGTTGCGATCACCAGGGCAGCTGTCTCAATACGCCGGCTGCCGGTTCGCACATGAAATTTACCAGATGCCTTATCCTGCAGGACCCCTGATACCTGAGAATTCATCTCAATACAGACCCTGGCCTGCCTGCACTGGTCCAGCAGCATTTCCAGGATATCAGCAGCACTTTTATCACAGAAGAGCTGACCGTGACTGCGCTCATGAAACCGGATGCCGTAAGTGTCCACCATGGCAATGAAATCATCTGATGAATAACGGCTCAACGCAGATTTAACAAAATGAGGATTGGCACAGATATAGTTTTCAGCAGTGACATGGCAATTGGTGAAATTGCACTTGCCGCCCCCGGCCATGAGAATTTTACGCCCCGGTTTCGGGCCGTTGTCCAGGACCAGCACCTGCCGGCCCCGTTTACCGGCCCGGGCCGCGCACATCAGGCCGGAAGCGCCTGCCCCCACAATGATCACATCTGCTTTTTCCGTCATAAAAAGACTTTCTTGAATCATTTCTTTCGCATCTATCTGATTGTTATACCCTGAATCTTCACACCAGGAAAGATTGATGTGCATCCGTTCCCGTGTCATCAAGTTATTCTTGAATCCATGACCCTGTCATGGTAGTTTAAAGCATTCAAGCCTGTTGACTGCCTATATTTATATTTCGCAGAGATTAGATACTGCCATGACCGATTATATTCTTATTCTGGGGTTTGGGGATGATACCTATGAGATTGAAAAAACCATTTCAAAAAGCCTGGAAGATCAGAGCCGAAAGATTCAGCCCATTGCCTTTCATGCCAAGTGGGAGCTGAGAAACTGGCTGGACGAACATGCCCGGGTCATCATTCACACAGACCCTTTCCGTCATGACTCCCGTGTTTTTTACAATTCAGATATGTTCTGCAATAAAGAGGATTATGAACAGACCTTTATCTGGAACAAATACCACTCAGAACACATCAAAGCATTGATCATTTCGTCGTGTTCCAGAGAGCTTGATCCGCCAAAGGCGGACATTGTCTACGACAATCTTGATTTTGCAAAAAATATCCTGCCCGGCATCCCGAAAATCATTCTGGATTTTACTGACGGACAATGGTGTGCCTTTCAGGAACATGAATTTGTCAACCTGGTCCGGGAACACCAGCAGTCTGTCTATTTTCTCAAACGGGACATCAGCTCGGAGGATGCCAGGAACGCATCCGATTTCCGGGTTTCGCAATTCGTCAGCCGTCTGGTTAAAAGCAATTTTGACCTCATGCTGGAAACCTATCTGGCGATCCGGTCGTCCTGACCGTGTCACAGCAGCGTTGATGGATTAGATCAGGCAGGCTGTACAAGGGGAAGCCGGATAATAAATGTAGTGCCTTCACCCGGCCGGCTGTCGATATCGAGACGGCCCTGGTGCCGGTCCACCACTACGGAACGCGAAATGGCAAGTCCCTGACCCGTTCCCTTGCCCACCTCCTTGGTGGTGAAAAAAGGATCAAAGACCTTGTCAATCATTTCCTGAGGGATCCCTGTCCCTGTGTCTGACACCCGGATTTCCACCCAGGGTTCTTTTTTCTGGGTCTGTATGAGAATCCGGCCCTTTTCAGATCCGTCAGAACCGATTTTTTCCGCTATGGCATGGGTGGCATTGATGATCAAATTTAAAAAGACCTGACTCATCTCGCTGGCATCACAGTTTATCCGCGGGATATCCGGCGCGAAATCCAGATTCAGCTCTGCACAGTATTTCCATTCGTTCAAGGCCACGGTCACTGTATTCTCAATGGTGTGATGGATGTCGATCAGCCCTTTTTCACCGCCGGGGTGGGAAAACTCTTTCATGGACCTGACAATTTTTCTGACCCGGTCCACCCCTTCCAGGGTCTGGCCGACTGCCACGGGAATTTCCTCGGCCAGGTAATCAAGGTCCACATCGTCAATGGCATCTTCCATTTCCTCGATGAACGCCGGGTCTAAGTCTCCTTTTGCCGCGGTTTCAAGGGTCTGTCTGAACTTCTGCCCCAGCTCAGCCAGATCACTGAACGCATCCTGGAGAAAGGTCGTATTATCGCCGATATACTGGATCGGGGTATTGATCTCATGCGCGATAC
>CAZLNA010000352.1:0-2837 GCA_964560485.1 uncultured Desulfobacula sp.
CAGTCCTTCCTTGAATACTATTTGATCTATATGGTATGGAATAAAGGATTTATGACAATAATCAACACGGTGACGATATTTAATATCTGACATAATTTCGGAGACGCCAATGGAACTCACTGACATCCTGCCAATCGAAAAATGGGTTGAACTTGAAAAAGAGATTGTTGAAAAGACAGGCCTTAACGCTGGTGTATACAACATTAACGGAGCACGCATCACCGACTTTAAAAAATGGCCGAACCGGCTCTGCCCCGAGATCAACGGCAACAAAAAAGGGCAGACATTCATCTGTGCACCTGCATACCAGAACATGGCGGCCATGGCTGAAAAAACAGGCCGGGGCGTATCAGAAGAATGCGATGCAGGCCTTGGCAGGATTGTGGTCCCCATTATCGTCAAAGGAGAACTTGTCGGGACTGCCGGCGGCTGCGGCCTCCTGTTTGAAGACGGCGAAGTTGAGCCCTTTTTCATCAACAAAAACATTGATATGGATGAAGAAACCATCGAGGAGATGGCCGGCGACATCCCGACCCTATCTGAAACTCAGACAGAGGCGGCTGTCAAATTGATTGAAGACAGGGTTTCCCAGATCCTTGAAGCCGGCGGCTGGAAGTAGAGATGGACAGCCAGAATCTTAAAAAAGCCTTTTTTGAATCTGAATCCGGTGAAGAGATCCAGCGGTGCATACAATGCGGGACCTGCAGCTCATCCTGCCCCATGACCGATGCCATGGATTATGGCCCCCGGTCGCTTTTTGCTTTGATCCGCGACGCAGACATGGAAGCGGTGATCCACTCCAATTCGCCCTGGATGTGTGTCTCCTGCTACCAGTGCACCAGCCGCTGCCCACAGGAAATTCCTGTGACAGAGCTGATGTATGGTTTAAAGCGGCTCATCACCCAGTCCAGGGAAAACACCCGGTCAAACCGGGCAAAGGATCTCCACCGCTCTTTTTCAACCTCTCTTAAACTGTTCGGCCGGATTACTGAATCGTTTATCATGGCCAAGTATTCCCTGAAACATCCGCTTACCGGCATTTCAAGTGTCCCGCTGGCTGTCCGCATGGCCCGCAAACGCCGGGTGGGGATAACGGTTCACAGGGTTGACAATCCGTTCAGATTCAGACGATCGTTTAAACAATTAAGGTAATGCCATGAAATATGCGTTTTTCCCCGGATGTGCCCATGACACCTCTGCCGGATACAAAGAATCGCTGGATGCCATATGCAGGAAACTAGACGTGGACCTGCTTGAGATTCCGGACTGGAACTGCTGCGGTGCCACCATCACGGCAGGTGAAAGCAAAACGTCTTCCCTCTATCTGGCAGCCCGCTCCTTTGCCTTGTCTGAAAAGATGGGTCATACCCATATCCTGACCGGCTGCAATGCCTGCTATACCACCCTTAAAAAGTCAGCACGGTTTTTAAAAAAAGAACAGCAACTCAATGACGCCAACCAGCACCTGTCAGACGAAGGACTGGCGCTGACAGAAGAGATCACGGTCCAACACGTGATGGACGTTATTTTTGAAAAGACATCGCCTGAAGTGTGGGATGCCGGCCGGAGCAACGCGCTGCATGAGATAAACATTGCCTGTTATTACGGTTGCCAGTACACCCGGCCCTGGATCACCGGGCCTGAAAGTGACCGGCCCCAATATATGGAAAAGTTCATATCCGCTCTGGGGTTCAATGCCATCAACCACTCGGCAAAGACCATCTGTTGCGGTGCGGCCGGTGCCATGCGCAACGCCGGGATCGCCACCACACTGGTCGGCAGGATCACAGACACTGTCATCAGCCACAATGCAGACGCCATTATCACCATCTGCCCCCTGTGCCAGTTCAATGTGGATTCATACCAGACACGGCCGGACACAAAAAAAGTGCCGGTCCTCTTTTTCAGTCAGCTTCTCGGGCTCTATCTGGATATTGCCCCGGACCAGCTGGGAATGGATAAACTCCTGGTTGACGCTGACGGTTTAATCAAAAAAATGCAAACCCTAAAAAGCAGTTAGATCATGAATGCTCAAAAACCCAGAATAGGTGTTTATATCTGCCACTGCGGCATGAATATCTATCCCAAAGTAGATGTGATGAAAGTGGCAGAACATGCCAGAACCCTGAATCATGTGTCCGCGGCCAGCGAATATAAATTCATGTGCTCCAACCCGGGTCAGGAACTGATCATTGACGATATCAAGGAAAAAGGACTCAACCGGGTGGTGGTGGCATCCTGCTCGCCCCGCATGCATGAGCCGACATTCAGAAAGGCCTGCGAAAAAGCAGGATTAAACCGGTTCTATTTTCAGATGGCCAATATCCGGGAGCAGTCTTCCTGGGTGACGCTGGATTCAGACATGGCCACCCAAAAAGCCATAGAGCTGGTCTCTGCGGCGGTCAACCGGGTATCTTTTCATGCGCCCCTGTTTACACGGGAGGTGCCGGTTCAAAAATCGGTCCTGGTGATCGGCGGCGGGATTGCCGGCATGCAGTCTGCCCTGACAGCGGCGGAAGCCGGTTTCAAGGTCGACCTGGTTGAAAGAGAAACCTATATCGGCGGTCACATGGCCAAATTTGACAAGACCTTTCCCACCCTCGACTGTGCCGCCTGTATCTCAACACCCAAAACCGTTGCCATTGGCCAGCATCCGGACATCACGCTTCACAGTTACAGCGAGGTGACCGAACTGTCCGGGTTTGTGGGCAACTATAAAGCCAAAATCAGGAAAAAACCCCGTTACATCAGTGAAGACAAATGCACAGGGTGCGGACTGTGCGCGGAAAAGTGCCCGGTCACGGTCCCGGATCCGTTCAACGAACACTTGAGCCTCC
>CAZLNA010000353.1:0-2814 GCA_964560485.1 uncultured Desulfobacula sp.
CAGTTTGAACTTGCCGACCATTTCGTTGAGGTTCTCCGCCAGCTTTGACAGTTCTCCCGCACTGTCCATGACCTGACGGCTGCCGGTATCCATTTCACTGGTGGCCCGGGTGACTTCATTGATATCCCGGTTCACATCCCCGGCAATGGTCGATGTCTGGCTGACGTTATCGTTCACCTCACCCAGTCCGGAGGCCGCCTGGTTCATGTTGCTGGAGATCTCGCGGGTGGTTGACGACTGTTCTTCCATGGCTGCAGCAACTGAACTGACAATCTCATCCACATCGTTGATCACTTTGACGATGGCGTCAATAGCGTCAATGGATTCTTTTGTCGTATGCTGGACACCCTGGATCCGGCCGTTAATCTCTTTTGTAGCATCGGCGGTCTGCTGGGCAAGTGCTTTGATTTCCCCGGCGACTACGGCAAAGCCCTTGCCGGCATCCCCGGCCCGTGCCGCTTCGATGGTCGCATTCAGGGCCAGCAGGTTGGTCTGTTCGGAGATATCAGCAATGGCATCCGTCACCTGGCTGATCTCGGCCGCTGCCCGGTTCAGGTCATCCACCTTGTCAGAAACCTGTCTGGCATTCTCAACAGCCATGGCCGTGGTTTCACTGCCTTTAGCCGTATTTTTGGAAATTTCGTTTATGGTAGCAGACATCTCTTCGGCAGCCGCAACCACCATCTGGATATTGGCCGTGGTCTGCTCGGTGGCTGCTGCAACCGTATTCATATTATTATTCATCTCGGCAGACGCGTCAGTCACCTTGCTGGACTTTTCTGCGGTCTGCCGGGAACTCGTTGAAATTTGCTCGGAAATGGCTGACAATTCCGTTGCAGATGACGTCAGGGTGTGAACGGATTCGTTGACATCCGTGAACATTCTGTTCAGGTTGCCTGACATCTGATTCATGGCGCTGCACAGCGCACCGACTTCGTCCTTTTGATCAATTTCCATTTTCTCGGTCAGATTGCCCTCAGCCACGGTTTTGGCAAAGTCCACACTCTTGAGCAGGGGGCGGCTGATGCTCCTGGCGATGAAAAAGGTCAGACAGATCCCGATCACCACCGCCGCCGCACAAAAAATCACCACCCGGCTCCGGACAGAAACGGCGCCTTTAAGGATCGCCTGATCGGTCTTTATATTATTCCGGGCCACGGTCCGGATTTTTTTCAGGATGGTCTGCAGCTCCGTGACGTTAGGCAGAGTCTGAGTGGTATAGATTTTTTCTGCATCGACCTTGGTCTGTTTCAGGACTTTTTCAGCATTCATGGTGTGGGCCATTGCCTGATCGATCTTGGACAGATCGTCCCTGACTTCATTTTGAAAAATTTTAATTGCCTTTGCCATATCCAGATTTGTGATGGCGGTTTCGATATCCGCGACATGCTGGTGAAGTCGCTTGTGCGGACCTGCCAGTGAAGACAGCGTCTCATTGAGTTCGGGGAATTTTTCTGCCATCTCAAGGGTTTTCGGATCGATCATGAACTGACCCAGTCCGGACTTCGCAGGGTCTAATTCCAGTTCAGTTGAAAATTCAACACCGGCGGCAAATGCCTCAACCCGATCCATCAGCGCCCAGTTGGTATGATCCACATAGATACCGGTAGCAAGAACCCAATTCCAGGGTTTATACACCTGGACAAAAGAAAGCTTGGGCGCATGCTCCTCGCTGTTGGGAAGATTCCAAAAGTAAGTCACAAATCCGCCTGATTCTTTTTCCTTGGCCACTTCCACCATTTCCTGAAAACAGAGGTGGCCCTGCTTGTCTGCTGTAAACTGCATATCTTTTCCCTCCAGGCCGGCGTTGAGCGGGTGCATGACCATATTCACGCTGCCATCCAGGATGAAAAAATATCCCTCATCGCCCTCTCCGTACCTGAGCGATTTAATGGTCTTGTAAGCCAGTTTCTGTCGCTGGCCCAATGTCAGGTCTTTGCGCGCATCAATGGCTCTGATCTGGGACATGGCCTGCTGGATTCCGGTCCGGACCAGACTCTGGTAAACATAAAGGCCGCCGGCTTCCTGGGCAATCGCTTCTCCAAGTTGGGATACCAGATGGGTATACTCGGTCAGATAACGGGAGAGTTCCATATCCAATCTGCCATGGCTCTTTTTATAGGTATCCTTGATCTTCTGGGCAGTGGCATGCATGTCTTTGTGCGGCCCTTCAATGCTTTTAAGCAGGGGTGCCAGTTCGGGAACCAGCTGTTCCGCTTTCTTACGGTCCTCACTGTAGAGCCATTTTCCAAAAGAGCAGGTTTTATGATCCGTTTTGATCTTCAATGTCTCTGGATCACTGCCCTTGAGCAGATTGCTGACCTGGTTGGCCCAATTCAGGTGATCGACCTCTTTCTGCGTGAGCAGCCCGTCGAGCTGATTCCCATAGATCACCTCCCTGGAATCATCCAGAATACCGGTGATGCCAAAAAAAGTCTGGACGCCGATGGCGACCAGAAACAGGCAGACAATGGCCGGTCCCATTCCGATTTTTTTAAATATGCTTAAATTTTTCCAATTCATTTTCTATCTCCGTATTTACTTCAATTGTATACCGTTTATCCTTGGCTGATAGCTTTTCAACACCCTTGCCGTCATCAATACTCGACCTTTTTCCAGTCTCCGTATCCCTGGTGGAAAAGGCATAAATGATCAAGAATCTGCTTTAGCAGGCCCCTGTCCACGGGTTTTCCCATATAAAAAGAAATGCCCCGTTCCCTGACTTTCTTCTCCAGGTCCGGCGTACTCTGGTCAACCATGACCAGAATGCTTGCCCCGGGGTTGTACAGTTTAAGATCAGGGATCATCCGGTAG
>CAZLNA010000354.1:0-2805 GCA_964560485.1 uncultured Desulfobacula sp.
CATGATGAAAACCTGTGATTTTCATCTTTTCGCACAGATTTTCCCTGTCTGTAAGGCAATATCTGCAGGCACCGCAGGCATTGCCCGGCCAGACCGCCCATCGTTTTCCCTGTGCATCCCGGACCACCATTTCATGCCCCAGAATCCGCGGGAAAACAAGATCTCTGTGACCCTGATCCCACATTTTGGCATCGGTCCGGCAGACCGCACAGCAGATGACGTCCACCAGAACATCGTCTTTACCGGCAGGGACCGGGGTCCAGCCGTCATCCAGCAGCGCGATCTGTTTCAATCCTTTGAGTACCAGACGCATTCAGATCTCCTCTTCAGTGATGACTAATTTTTTAATGACCACGGTTTCATATCCCTTTTCCATGAGAATCTGAGCATGGGCCTGGACTTCATCGTAACGCTTCATGGGAAAAACACTGGCCTTATCCATGTTGACCAGATGGTAGTCCTCATCTTTAATCCGGATGTACTGGTTCTGGGTCTTGATGATCAGCAGTTCCACAAGATGCCTCCTCGGTTAACCCTGCCGGACTCAGGCAGCCATCCGGTAAAGGGTGTTCAGGCCTTTTTCAGGATCGTTATTCTGGTATTTCACCCATTTTTCAAGCGTTTCAAACGCGCGGCCGGTTTCAATAAGCCTGGCTGCTTTTTCAATCCCGTGTTCAAGCTTGGGGACAGCACCCGAAACCAGGAAAATCAGGCCGGCATTGAGCATGACAGCATCTTTTCTGGGACCGCTTTCCCGGTTGTCGAGAAGGGTCACAAAGCGCCTGGTCTCAGCTGTCATATCATTTTCCGGGACCAGGGCATCCGGCCGATCGGCTTTGATCCCCAGCCGGCCGGGATCAATCGCAAAGGGTTCGACCTGCCCGTTCTGGAGAGACGCGCAATGGGTGATGCCGCAGATCGAGGCTTCATCCATTCCCTGTTCACTTCCGTCAATGGTTCCGTAGAGGACAATGGCACGGGTATAGCCGATTTCTTTCATCACCTGGGTGACCGGTTGAATCATTTCCTTGGCATAAACCCCTCTCACGCCAAGGGATGGAAGCGCCGGGTTCGCCAGTGATGCTGCAATATTCAGCGTAGACCCGAAATGGATCTGGGAAAGGATCCGGCCCAGGGCCATGGGATGGATAAATGGACTCATACCGTTAAACAATCCCAGCCCGGCAGATTCGATGCTCTTTGCGACAATATCGGCAGGGCATTCCACTGCCACACCCAGGGACTCTGCCATGTCCACCGTGCCGCAGACAGAGGTAATGGCCCGGGCACCGTGACGGGCCATGTGAACACCGCCTGCCGCAGCCACAACCGCCGCAGCCGTGCTGATATTAAAGGTTTTAAAGGTGTCCATCCCGGTTCCGCTGTTTTCAACCGCCCGTATGGATGGGTTGAGGCAGACCTTGGTGGTGTCAAGGTCATAAATGGCTTCCCAGGCGCCGGCCACCTCATGCCGGGTTTCCCCTTTAGCGGCAAGGGCTGCCAGAAAAGCGCCCTGCTGCATGGGGGTGATACTGTTGCTTAATACCTGAATGAATGCACTCCTGGCTGTATTCCGGCTGAGGTCTTCTTTTTGGATGAGACGGGTGATGAGGGCGCCGAATGCCTTATTGTCTGTATGGGACATGATTTCTCCTGCATAATAAACATGCTAGAAGCCATCTTAAAAAAAAGTTTTTTGACCAAACTTCTGTGTTTTCGGAAAAATTAAATCCTCGAAATATTAACTATATTACTCCGGTTGAATTTTTCCTCAGCCTTGAATTAAGGCCAAACCCTTTTTTTTTGAGATAGCGCCTAGTTACAGGATCATGTTCCAGCAAAGCATCCTTTACCAGGTATCAAGGCAGGCTTTCCGACTTACGGATCATCCCTTTTACTGCGCCTTCCCCTTTAGCAAAGAGTGGCATTGTGCAGTACTGGTCCCCGATTACGGCAACGGCTGGTATGTGACGGATTTTCACCGTCTTTCCTTTTACCCTGATTCTGATGGTCATCAGTACCAGGCACCTTGAAACCTTGAAGAATATACCTGATCTGTCCCTGTGTTGTCAAATGTCTGACAACGTGTCAGGTGGCCAGGATTGTCAATCCTGCCCCGATCAGTGCTAAAGAAATGGCAAAGACACGGTTCAGGGTGATTTTTTCTTTAAGGAATAAGGCTGCCAGGATAAAGATGAAAATAGAGGACATCTGGTTGAGAATGGCCGCCTTTGACGCTGTGGTATATTTCATTCCCCCCACCCAGCACAGAAGCGCCAGATAGTTTCCGAAAAAGGCTGCCGGCAGGGCCACAGCCCAGGATCTGGAGAATTTAAGCTCATTGATGATTTGGTTCTGCTCCGGGTGAAAAACAGCAATGGCGCTGAGGGAAAGAACGCCTGCGGTCACCCGTACCAGGGTCGCCCAGTAGACATTGGTTTCTGCCAGAATTTCTTTGATGATCACAATTCCGGCAGCCACGCATATCATGGAGAGGCTGCCGATGAGCAGCCCGAACCAGGGGATACCGGTTGAACCGGCCTGAAAGGAAATGCCTCTGGGTTGAATCGAGCCGATAAGCACTGCTGAAAGTACAAGGAGTCCGCCGATAACAGCTGCCAGACTCAATGGTTCACTGAGCAGCAGAAAAGAAAAAAAGATGACGCAGGGCAGGTAGAGGCATTCCACAATGGCTGTCAGGCCGGCACCCAGCCGGTTCAGCGCCATGAAGAAAAAAAGGTCGGCCAGGGTAATTCCGATCACCCCGGACAGCGCCAGCCAGAGCCATTCTGAAGTGGGTTTGTC
>CAZLNA010000355.1:0-2794 GCA_964560485.1 uncultured Desulfobacula sp.
GTGCCATGGTGGAAGACCGGTTCAAAAAAACAATATATGCTGTCAATACAAACGATCTTGCGCAGGCTACCCAGATCATTGAGACCGATTACCTGGTGGATGCCCAGGAGGTAGAGGTTGAAGAAGAATGCCTGAAAACCCTTGCCCTGTATCAGCCTGTGGCAACGGACTTAAGACTGATTACAGCCGTCATCAAGATCAATAATGACCTTGAACGTATTGCAGATTATGCCTCAAACATAGCCAAGCGCTTCAAGACCAGTTCCAAGGATCCCGGCAGATTTAAATATGACTATTCTGCAATGGCGGACACAGCATCAAAAATGTTGAAAATGAGCCTTGACGCCCTGGTGTCCATGGATGTGGACCTGGCGTACTCTGTTCGGGAGATGGACAAAGAAGTCAACCACATGAGGAATGATGCATATGATTCCATGAAAAATGATATTCAGAAAGATCCCCAGAAGGTCAGTGAAATTATCAACATGTATCTGATATCTCGTCATATTGAGCGGGTGGGAGACCATACCACCAATATTGCCGAAGAAGTGATCTACCTGATCGAAGGCGCCATCATCAGGCACACCTGATTCCTGCCCTGCAGCAACCTTATTATGATAACTGCCAATAATATCCCAGCGGTCAAAATATACAATTGACAAACCAGGACCAGTTATACAATAAAAGAATAACCCAAATAATAATATTAGCGACAGGAAAAGACCCATGTCCAAAGAGACCATTTTGATAGTTGATGATGAAGAAGATATTATCGAACTGATCAAATATAATCTGAAGAATGAAGGATATGCCATCCTGGCAGCCCAGACCGGCGAACAGGCCATCAAGATCGCCAAGCAGTCCCAGCCGGACCTGATGGTTCTTGATTTGATGCTGCCGGGCATTGACGGGCTGGAAGTCACCAAGTACTTGAAAAATAATGAACAGACCCGGGATATCCCCATTGTCATGCTGACGGCAAAAGGAGAGGAGTCCGACATTGTCACAGGGCTTGAACTCGGGGCCAATGATTACATTTCAAAACCATTCAGTCCCAAGGTCCTTCTGGCAAGAATCCGCTCCATTTTAAGGCGCCGGAAAAAAGACGGCGTCAATACCGTGGAAAAGGTCAAGCAGGAAGGTGATATGGTGATTGACCGTGCACGGCACATAGTAACCATTGAAGGGGAAACCATTGATTTGACCCTCTCTGAATTTGAACTG
Source organism: uncultured Desulfobacula sp. (assembly GCA_964560485.1). Lineage (GTDB taxonomy): Bacteria > Desulfobacterota > Desulfobacteria > Desulfobacterales > Desulfobacteraceae > Desulfobacula. The sequence goes on from CAZLNA010000355.1 coordinate 1,225, forward strand.
CTTTCATTCCTGGCAGACAAAAAAGGCTGGGTCTTTACCCGCGGACAGATTGTGGATGCGATCCACGGTGAAAATTATGCAGTGACTGAACGAAGTATTGATGTGATTATTGTCGGTCTGCGCAAAAAACTCAAAAATCATGCCGCGATGATTGAAACCGTCAGGGGAGTCGGATACAGGTTCAAAGAATAGACCCATGCGAAAAAAAAGAAGGCTGATCTGGCAGATTTTTCCGTCCTTCCTGATCATCATACTGCTCTCTTTAACAACGGTTACCTCTTACTCAACCCGTTTTTTCAAGGCGTTTGCACTTAAGAACTTCGAACAGGAACTGACCATCCAGGCCACACTGCTTAAAAAGCAGTTCCTGAATATCCTTACAGACCAACCGATTCCAGTGGCCGTGATTGATCAGCAGTGCAAAGAAATCGGCCGCGAGACCGGTACCCGGATCACCATTATCCTGCCTGAGGGGCGTGTTGTCGGTGACTCTTTTGGTGACAGAGCAGCCATGGAAGTCCAGATGAAGCGGCCTGAAATCACCCAGGCGATGAACAGCAAAAAAGGGGTTTCCACCCGCTACAGTGAAACCCTTGATAAAAATATGATGTATGTGGCCCTGCCGATCCAGCAGGGGGATCAGACCCTGGCCATTGTCAGGACTGCGGTTCCCCTTACCGCCATTGATAAAGAAATAGAGACCATCCAGAATAATCTGCTGTTCACCCTATTATTGACCACACTGGCTGCTGCCATTGTCAGCCTTTACGTATCCCGCAGAATCACCTATCCCATTGAGCAGATGAAAGAAGGAACTGCAGAATTTGCCAAAGGGAATCTGAATGCCAGGCTGGCAGTGCCGTCTTCAGAAGAACTGTCCGAACTCGCTGTCACCATGAACCGGATGGCGGAAAATCTGGATGAAAAAATCAAGGATTTTAAAAATCGGAGCCGTGAACTTGAAGCGGTCCACTCGAGTATGCAGGAGGGTGTGCTTGCGATTGACAAGGATGAGCGGATCATCACGATCAATAAGGCGGCTGCAAAGATATTCGATTTTCCAGCCATTAAACTCAAAGCGCGCTACGTCCTCGAGGTTGCCCGGAACGTTGAGTTCCAGTCTTTTGTCCAGAGGGCCCTGGCTACCCATGAACCGGTTGAGGATGATATTGTCATTAAAAAGGATGAGGATCATATCCTCAATATCCACTCCACAGCCCTTTATGACACCAATGAGCAGCGGATGGGAACGTTGATCATCTTCCATGATATCACCCGGATCCGTCGTCTTGAAAGAATGCACAAGGACTTTGCCGCCAATGTTTCCCATGAGCTGAAAACCCCGTTGACAGCTATTAAAGGGTTTATCGAGACCCTGCAGGAGATGCTGGAAAAAAATGACTCAGTACAGAGTGCTAAATTTCTTCAGATCATAGACAAAAATGTCAACCGGATGACTGACCTGATTGATGACCTGCTCGCCTTATCAAAACTTGAGCGGCTTGAAGGTACGGATATCCTGTTTGAAGAGCATAACCTGGCATCCCTGATTGAGGGTGCTGTCAATAAC
>CAZLNA010000356.1:0-2783 GCA_964560485.1 uncultured Desulfobacula sp.
AAAAAGGATCGACCTGGTATGCGCAGGCATGGAGGATCTTATCATTAAGGAGGCTTCAGTGGTGCTCATGAACCTGACTCTGCAGTTCCTGGCACCGGAGCGCAGGGATGCTTTTGTTTCCAGGCTCTATGACGGCATGACCCGGGGCGGGGTGCTGCTGCTGGCTGAAAAAACACGGCACAGCGATTCTGAATGGGATGAGGTGGAGCAGGATTGCCACAGGCAGTTCAAACGCGAAAACGGGTATTCCGACCTTGAGATCAGCCAGAAGCGGGATGCGCTTGAAAAAGTGCTGGTCCCGGACACGGTTGAAACCCATGTTGACCGCCTCAGGGCATCCGGGTTCAGACAGGTGCACACCTGGTTGAAGTGGTTTAATTTTACAGCCATGGCTGCGGTGAAATAATATGGAGACCCTTTTAGAGAACATCAGCCGCTTCCGCCTTGACCAGTGGCGCCTGCAGTTCGAATCATTGATCAGTCAGAGACAGACTTTTCTTGACACCACCCGCGGCAATTTTCACCGGTTCTCAAAAGTGGTCGAGCAGATGCCGGACATTGCGCCGTCAACCATTGATCTGGACAGCAGGGCAGTGACCATCGGTGCCTCACAGGATTTAACACAGAACCAGAAGGATGAATTCGACCAGCTGCTGCTTCAGCTTCGACCCTGGCGGAAAGGGCCGTTTGATTTCTTCGGCATCCCGGTGGATTCTGAATGGCAGTCCTGGATGAAGTGGGACCGGTTCAAGGATCAGATCGGCTCTCTTAAAGGGAAGCGGATCCTGGATATCGGCTCCAGCAACGGCTATTACATGTTCCGGATGGCAGCGCAAAAGCCGTTGATGATTCTGGGCATTGAGCCCCAAAGCTCTTTCTATTATCAGTACAGGGCTGCCCAGAAATATTTGAAACTCGACACTGTTTTCTGCCTGCCGGTTCCGTTCAAGGATCTGCCGGTGATGGACAGCTATTTTGACCGGGTCTTCTGCATGGGAATCCTCTATCACAGAAAATCGCCGGTACAGATGCTCAAGGATATTTTTCTCATGCTCCGGCCCGGCGGAATGCTTGTCCTGGAAAACCTGGTTCTTGATGCCCGCAGGAATCTTTGTCTCTTTCCTAAAGACCGGTATGCCAAAATGAGGAATGTATTTTTCATCCCTGACCTGCTGGCCATGGAGTCCTGGCTGATGCGGGCGGGGTTCAAGGATATCTGCTGTGTGGATGTCACACCGACCAGAGCGCTTGAACAGCGGAAGACACGGTGGATCGAAACCGAAACCCTGGTTGACTTTCTTGACCCTTCAGACCCGTCTCTGACGGTTGAAGGGTATCCGGCACCGGTGCGTGCGGTTTTTACGGCCCGGGTACCGGGAGCCTGACATACTCACCCGATGGTGACGGTGTTCCGGTTTTTTTCTTTGCTCTTGTACATCAGGGCGTCTGCCCGGTGGATGATGTCTTCAATGGTATCATGTTTTCTGGCCATGGTGCCGCCGATGGAAAGCGTGATCCGAAGAATGGTACCGCCTGCCTGTATCCAGGTCTTTTCCACGAAAAGGCGGATTTTTTCAGCAATGATCCCCAGCTGCTTTTTATCCACGTTGGGCAGGATAACGACAAATTCGTCACCGCCCCAGCGGCAGATGGCGTCCAGGGAACGGATGATATTGTATACGGTTTTCCCGACCATTTTGAGCACATCATCCCCGACATCATGACCGTGGGTATCGTTCACCGCTTTAAAATGATCAATATCAAAGAAGAGGATGCCAAAGTCAATATTGTAATCGTCCAGCTCGTCGAACCGCTGGGAAAGCTCAAGCTCGGCAAATCGCCGGTTGCCGACCTGGGTGAGACTGTCTTTAAAGGTTTTGTTCCTGAGAACCTCAAGTTCTTTGATCAGATCGATATTTTTTGACTCGTCTGCAAAAATCTCCACAGCACCGATAATCTGATTCTCTTTGTTAAAAACCGGTGTGATTTTAATGGAAACCGGCACGCGGTGGCCGTCTTTGTGGTGCAGGAATACCTGGGCATTCCGGATCTTGCCGTCTTTCAGGGTCCGGGCCAGCGGACAGCCTTTGACACACAGTTCATCGCCCCGGTCATTGATATGTCTGAGGATATTATCTGAACATTTGAACCCAAGGACCTTGTTTTGTGCATACCCTGTAATCGCTTCCGCACTTTTGTTCCACAGGATGATCCGCATGTCAGCGCCCACATAGTAGACCCCGTCATGGAGGTGTTCCAGAACGGTTTGATTCAAATCCTGGACCGCTTGTTCAGGGCTTTGGGCCGGGATGTCCAATGTGTCGTTATCTGAGGTCATTTTCTGTCTTTCACACCTGGCTATATGCGCTATGCCAGTTGTCCGGCAGTGTGGACCGGCCTAAATCAGCACAGGACCGGTCTGGTAATTTGTCACATAGTATTGCCCCTGTTTTTCAAAAAATGCAAGTCCGTCCAGATAGCCAACATCGCCGGACGCTTCATGGGTCAACCCCATTTTGAATTCTTTGATCGGGAAAATATTCCAGTCGTGCGAGATGCAGATGCTTACGGTTTGCGGGGCAAGAGAAGCAATCTCATTTTTCATGAAGTCACAGAGCCGGTCGCAGGATGTTTCAGGATTTTCCATCACGGATTCGTCAATTTTATGGTCGAACCAGTTGCGGAGAAAGCGCTTGCTTCCCTGTTCATCCACCATATTGATGGCCGCTTCAATGTCTTTAATATAGAACGGGGCCAGTGTGTGATCTGTGCAGTTATGGGAC
>CAZLNA010000357.1:0-2779 GCA_964560485.1 uncultured Desulfobacula sp.
ACCCATGACAGTGTGGGTGCACTGCTGGCACAGAAGTGGCGGCTTCCGGTAACCTATACCCAGGCCATTGGTCATCATCATATGTTCTTCAACCGCAAAGCCATGACAGATCTTTCAAAGGACGGGGATCATGGGCAACTGGCCGGCATGATGTGTCTCTCTGACCTCTGCAACGCCTTTTACACCTGCTACGATAAATCCGCAGCATTGACCACCCTGATGAAAAAATCGAGACAGTTGTTCGATTTGAGTGAAAAAAAGATTGAATCCCTGCTTTCCATCCTGCCGGGCCAGGTTGAAGAGACCTCACGGGCATTAAATCTTCCGGTCGGCCAGCAGATGGATTACGACGCCATTATGGAACAGGCCAACCGGAAACTGGTTGAGGATAATATCAGTTACCAGGAACTGACCTGGCAGCTTCAGAATTCATTAAAAGAGCGGGATGAATATGCAGCCAAGCTCGAAGCTGAACTCGATGTGGCCAGGGAGATTCAAAAAAGCCTTCAGCCTGACATTGACAGGATTCATCAGGTTGCAGCCTTTAATATCCCGGCATATCATCTCTCTGGTGATTTTTACGATTACTTTTTCAAGGAGGACGGGACCATCTGTTTCTGCCTCGGCGATGTCTCCGGAAAAGGAACCTCTGCTGCCCTGCTGATGGCAAAGGCGGTCTCCCTGTTCCGGTGCCTGTGCAAGGTTCTCGATGACATCGGCCAGATCGTACAGCTGATGAACAATGAGCTTTGTGAGACCGCTGTCAGGGGGATGTTCATCACCTTTGTCGGCGGCTGGCTCGATCCTGAGACCTATGAGATCAGCATTGTGAATGTCGGACATCTGCCGCCGCTTCTGGTCAGGGGGAACAAGATGTCCAAAATAGAACCGTCTGATCCACCCCTAGGCGTGATCCCCGGAGCGATCCACCCGGCCCGGAAAGCTTCGATAAAAGGGGCAAGGCTCTATATGTTCACAGACGGGTTCACAGAAGGGCGCCTGAAAAAAGGCAGCGAAAAAGAGCTTGGCAAAGAACTGGGGGTCAAAGGTTTCTTAAGATGGCTGGTGGCCTCAGGCAACCTTTCTTTGAGTGAACAGACCGAGTGGATAAAAGATCAGTGCAATGAACAGCTGGCACCCCAGTCAGATGATTTGACGCTGATGATTATTTCAGGTGAGGATGATTAGCTTTCAGGCTTTGTTTACGGCTCTTTGTCCGATTTGATCCATTTGATCAGATCAATTCTGTTTTTTCCCTCAGGCGTGCGGCTGTAATCCACCGAGTCCATGACATGGTGGATGATATAAATCCCGAGCCCCCCGGGCCTGACTTCGCTGACATCCCGCTTTTCAACGGAATGGATGTCAAATTCGATCCCTTTGTCCAGAATCGTGATGGCCAGTTTGTCCTCTGTCAGATTTATTTTCAGTTCAATGGTCTGGGTGTGATCATTGTTATAGCCGTGGCGGATAATGTTTGAGCAGGCTTCGTCCACGGCAAGGATGAGGCTTGATGTCTCTTTCTGGCGCAGACAGGTTTTATCAAGCACCCGTGCCAGGGCATGCCTGACCTTGATCAGGTTTTCCGGGTGAGAAACAATACATATATGTTCACAATCCGATACCATATCACTCCTGTTGCGACGATCCTGAACTCATTACCAGAAGGGTTAAATCATCACTGCGTCCATCCCCCATGCTGAAACCGTCCACAGCGGCAGTGATAGCGTCAATAATTTTTTCCGGGTTGTTGTCCTGCTTGCCGATGACTGTCAAGAGCCGGTCCATGCCGAAAAGGTCCCCGTTGCTGTCCTTTGCTTCAATGACACCGTCTGTGTAAAGTGTTATGCTGGCACTGTCTGCAAAGTCGAATGATTTCTGACTGAATTCAACATCCGGCAGTACACCGAGCGGTGGGCCCTTGGTGCTTTCCGTATCCAGGAAGCGGACACCTTCATCATCCCGGTAAATGGGGGACATGTGTCCGGCATTGGCCACCTGGACCCGGTTTTCCACCGTGTCGATCAGCATGTAGACCAGGGTGACGAACATTCCGTGTTTGGCACGTTCATACAAGACATTGTTCATCTGGGTCAGCAGCAGCCTGGGTTCCGGATAAAGCAAGGTATAATACTGAAAATCACTGGTCAACCGGGCCATGAACAAAGAGGCTGAAATCCCTTTTCCGGACACATCGCCCAGAACGATGCCAAGCTTGTTCCCCGGCAGTTTGAAATAATTGTAGAAATCTCCGCCAATGTCAAGGGCCGGTTCTGTGATGGCGGCAAAGCGGATGGCCTCCATTTTTGGCAGGGATTTGGGCAGAAAGGAATCCTGTACTTCCTTGGCCAGTCTCAGGTCCCTTTCAAGGGTCTGTTTCTGCAGGATGATCTTGTGCATTTTTGCCGTATCCACGGCAACTGCAGCGCTGCTGGCAATGGTCACCAGCATTTCAAGTTCCTCTTCGCTGAAATGGTAGGGTTCTGCCAACTTGTTGATGACCTGGATAACCCCGATAATTTCCCCTTTGATTTTCAGGGGAACACAGAGCATGGCCCGCGTCCGGTAGTTGGTTTTGATATCGTAATCTTTGGAGAATTTCGGGTGATCATAGGCATCTTTGATATTCAACGGGATCCCGGTTTCAGCCACCATTCCTGCAATCCCCTGGCCTTTCTTGAGCCTGAAAATTTCCTTTATTTCGTCTCCGACATCTCCCAGGGCTATCTGAAAGGTCAGATCCCCTGTTTCCTCGTCAACCAGGAGCATGCTCACAGCA
>CAZLNA010000358.1:0-2779 GCA_964560485.1 uncultured Desulfobacula sp.
CAATCCCCCCAGACCGGGCAGAGATCTTCTTTGCCGTCATCAGCCAGTACATTGAGTTGAAAATCGGTCCAGTCAGATGCATCAAATTCTCTGATGGCGCAATTGTGGTTGCCAGATGCCAGCAGCCGGGCGATTTTTTGTCTGCGTGATGCAATGACTTTCAGGGATTCGGTCTGTATGGACATCCCTTCCTGGGCTTTGGTGGCACAGGCCTCGACCAGGTCTTCCTGTCCGGCAACTTCCACCTGGCAGATCTGGCAGGTGGTCGTCGGGGCAGTGCGTTTCAGATGGCAGAGGGTTGGGATATCGATATGGTTGCGCTGGGCCACTTCAAGAATGGTTTCTCCCGGTTCAAACGTCAGTGTATGCCCGTTTACTGTGATGGTGTTCCGTTCCATGTTTTTTTCCCGGATATGAATTATAATGCCTTAAATTTTATGCCTACTTTCGTTGTTATTAACAAGATATTTTACTACACTGTCGGGTGTGGGATGTCAATGTGACAGCCAAAATAATTTTATTGATATCGTTGACTTTTAACCCGCCAGGTGTTTATACAATAGTGTTTATTTAAAAGCGTGGAAATACCAATCTGAAATATGAAATACAGGGGCTGAGGTTATGGTTATGCCGATGTTAATGCTTGGGATGCTTGGGGTCGCCATTGGTACGGCACTGGCAATCGCATCAAAGGCATTTTATGTATATGAAGATCCTAAAGTCGTGGCCATTGATGATGCGCTTCCCGGTGCCAACTGCGGCGGGTGTGGATATCCAGGCTGTACTGCGAATGCCGAAGCAATCGTTAAAGGGCTTGCCAGCGTCAACTCCTGTGTGGCCGCCGGGGAGGATGTGGCAATGGCCATTGCTGAGATCATGGGTGTGTCTGTATTGGATCAGGAGCCTGAGTTTGCCGGCCCGGGCTGTTATTACAGCAAGGATGAGGCAGACATGCAGTATCAGTATATGGGTGTTACCGACTGCCGGGCTGCGGCAAGGATGTTTGGCGGCATGAAAGTCTGCAGAATCGGTTGTCTCGGGCTGGGTACCTGTGTGAAAGCCTGCCTTTTCGGAGCCCTTACCATCGGCCGTGACGGTCTTCCCAAAGTGGATCAGAAAAAATGCACCGGGTGCGGTGCCTGTGAAAGAATCTGCCCGAAAAATATTATCCGTCTGACATCGGTCACCCGGAGAATCATGCGTGAATATACGGTCCAGGAGTGTATCACACCCTGTCAGAGAGCCTGCCCGACAGGTATAGATATCAAAGAGTATATCCGCCTGATCAAGGAAGGGGATTACCAGGGATCCATTCAGGTGATCAAGGAACGCAACCCCTTCCCCACGGTTATTTCAAGAATCTGTCCGGCTGTCTGCGAATCCAGCTGCCGTCGGCTGCTGACTGACGAGCCTGTGGCGATTAACCATCTCAAGCGCTTTGTCTGTGATTATGAGATGAATCAAAAGAACCGTTCCCTGCCATATAAGGCGCCCCAGACAGATAAACGGGTCGCTGTGATCGGCGGTGGGGTGGAAGGGCTGTCTGCTGCATTCTTCAGCGCACGGCTGGGGCATGCACCCACTGTGTTTGAGGCGTCTGACCAGTTTGGCGGTATCCTCAGACAGGCCATTGAACGCAAACGCCTCTCCATGGATGTTCTGGACTGGGATATCGAGGGGATCGAAGAAATGGGTGTGGTTCTGTCGCCAAACCTAAGAATGGGCGAAGACATCACCATTGCCGGATTACTCAGGGACGGATATGACAGTGTCTTCACCGCAACTGGCGGCTGGGATTCCAGGCTGGCCAGAAAAGAAGCAGACAAAACGGCCAATATTTTTCCCGGCACCTACCTTCTGATTGACCTGCTGCGCCTGCAAGCCCAGATTAAAGCCGGACAGAGTGCCGTTATTGTCGGCGACAGCGTAAAACTGCCGGAAGCTGTCAGCCAGCTCAAGGAAATGGGTGTTAAAGAGATCACCATCCTGCTGCGGGCGTTTGAGCAGGATGAGGCTGTTGATGCTGACCGGATTAATAAATTGAAGGAAGCCGGTGCAGATGTCCGCTTCGGCTGCGGTATCACAAAATTGGCAGGCCTGGACGAAAAATTAACCGGTATTGAAACCATCGCGCTTGACACCGGTGTACAAAGTGATATCTATACGGATATGCTGATTATCGGTTCAGGCCGTTTTCCTGAGGTTGTCTTTACCCGAACGGTGGAAACAGATGTTGCGGGAGACAGCGATGCAGTTGAGCAGGCAGGTGCTGATAATAGAGGGCCCGTTAAGTGGGAAGGTGTTGAACTGATCAAAAAACCGGATTCAGGCCTGGAACTCGGCCTTTTGTCCAGCCAGGATATGATCAGTGAATATCCGTCAGCGGTTGCTGCCATTAATGGCGGCAGAAAAGCCGCCGCCGCCATTCACAACCGGATGTACGGTATAGAATACCAGGAAAGCCAGGGGATTATAGGTGACCGAACCCGCCTGCAGACAGTTCATGCGCTCGACCTTGTGGCACCGCTGCCCAGGCATATCATGCAGACAGACACGGCACTCAAAGACCGGTTTTCAACCGGCTATTCAACCCAGGAAGCTTCCGAGGAAGCAGAACGCTGCCTGCGGTGCGGCCTGGTCTGTTATGAAAAATCCGATTCAGCAGGCTGAGCTGTTCGAGCCGGAGGTGATCAAACTTTATTTACCCTCAACATGGATGACCCATGAGACCCGAAAAGATTCTTGTTGTTGATGACGAAAAGAGGATAGTCGAAAACAT
>CAZLNA010000359.1:0-2775 GCA_964560485.1 uncultured Desulfobacula sp.
GGAATATTCGCTCACGGAAATCGGCGAAAGCTTAAGGGAGGTTTTGATGAAAATGCGCGACTGGGGACGGAAGCATTTCGGGCTGTAGCCCTTATCAAACCTCGATATCGCTTTTAATTAACTGTAAATGTCCGGCTCTTGACAATAAATTTATACCCTGAGTGATAGAGCCGGAGTTCATATCTGCCGGGTTTATTCGGTGCTGCGATCTTTAGACTGCCTGAATAAGGCTCTTTGGTATAGACATACCCCATATACTTCCTGTCCGGGGCATCGGGTTCATAAATGCCGATCCAGTCCCCTTTCCGGTCCAGCGGCCTTTCGAAACGTGCCAGGATGAATTCACCTTTGGCATATGAGGCTTTATCCGGCTGCACAGATGCATTGCCCGGTTTTACGGTAATTTGCTGTTTCGCAGCAGCCAGCCGCTTATAACCGGTATGGAAAAGCCTCAGCTCATATTCTCCCGGATCTTTGGGCATATCAATGCTTACCTCTCCGGTCTGGGTGACAGGGGTATATTTGAATGAGACATATTGTCTGTCACCTGCACCGGCCTTGTAAATCCCGACCCAGTCGCCTTTTGCGGGCTGGGCGCATTCATACGCCACCTTGATCTGCTTATCCCTGGTAATCGTAAACACTGTTTTTTCAGGCGTAACCGTATAGACCCCCCGGTGAATGGTAAAATCCGGGCTGGTTTCCAAATGCTTGTATCCCTCATAAAAAACCCGGATATTATACTGGCCGGGCGCTGTGGGCAGTTTGAATGTCAGTTCGCCCGAGCCCGCGCCTTTGGGTGCATACTGGTAGGTCAGGTACTGGTTGTTTGCCGCCCCTTTTTTATAAATGCCGATCCAGGGTTTTTTAGCCGGATCAAGACCACTGAACCGGATGGTCATCTTTTTATTCACACCATGGGTATATGCGGATGCATTTAACTCATACACTTTCCCTTTCACAGGCCTGGCCGGCACGGCTGCAGATGGCGCCTGACTGCTGCCGGCAGCGGCCGCCTTGCCGGAGGCAGCTTTACCGGAGACGGCTTTGCCTGCTGAAGCGCTGCCGGACGCGCTCTGGGGCTTGCGCCCGGCTTTCCTCGCCTCTGTGCGTTCCTGTCTCATCTGCTCGGCTTTCTGTTTCATCGCCTCTGTGCGTTCCTGTCTCATCTGCTCGGCTTTCTGATTGTACAGATCGGTCAATGCCAGCCATCGGGGATCATTGGTTGGCGGATAATAATTCCCGCCCTGGGCACTCATCCGGAACTGAACCCGTTCCATCCGGGATTTTGCCTGTTCCAGACTGCCTTTTCTGATCAGGGATTTGATTTCCGGGACCTGTTTTTGCACCACATCTGCCCAGCGTTCCTCCCATTTTTTATAATCTGCCAGCCGCCGCTCTATCAGATCTTCTTTTCCACCTGTTTTCTGAGCCAGTTCAAGCCGCTTGATCCCTTTTTTAATATCCCCTTCATCCACCACATTATGATTGGCTGCATTAATCAGCCGGGGGGTCAGCACTTTTTGAATCTGCCGTTTATCCGCATCGAGCATCAACGGCTGAATCGCATTGAAAATCTTGGCAGCCGCCACTGCGTCTTCCTGCCAGTTTGCATCCATTGTCCGGATCATGGAACGGACCTCTTGAACAGCCGGCCGGACACTCTCTGCATTGGCCTGGACCGCCTTTTTACGCCACTGGTCAAAAACAGCCTGATCCTGCATATACCTGTTTTTTGTAATGGCGTTAAAACAGCTTAACGCGGTTTCCTTACTTGTCTTCACCGGGGTTTTCCACATGGAAAGCGGGCCGCTGCAGACGCAGGGACCGTATCCGCCGCCTTCCCATCCGGGATTGTAGCTGCCGCCCAGAGATCCGCCGCAGTCCCGGCACAAACAGTTTAAAAAAGCGCGGGTATCTTCCGGTTTAACACCGTATTCATCCACCATCTTCATGGCTTCCTGAAACGCCTTTTTTTCAAGGATCACTTTTCGCATGGCATCTGCCAGCGCATTCTTGGCATAGGCATATTCTTTCAAAGCGCCCGCGCCAGAGGCCCAGTCCCGGCCCCAGGCCAGAAGGTGGGCAATACCGTCCGGGATTTCCATGATGCCGAAAATCGCATCCTTTCCCAGCCGCAGCCCGGTTTTTAAAAAGGTCGCTGTGATATGCCCGGTCATGGACGGGCCTTCTCCCCTTAAATAGGCCTTCTGAAACCGGTCCATTTCTTCGGCCATGGATTTGTCAAAATTTCCCCCGATGCCGGATCCGTAGTAGAGCGAGTTGGCCACCATCTTGCTGAACATGTCAAAATCCGAATCCGTGGGTTTGATGTTTTGCAGGGTAATCTCGTATCCTGTTTTCGCCATCATCACCGCATTCATGGCCGTCATGACCACCTGCAGCTTGGTCACGCCGCCTGCGAACTCAGGTTTCTTGCCGAAATTCAAATCACTTTTCATCTTTCCGGCAATTTCCCGGGCCGCCTTGCTGGTCCCTTTTTTCAATATCCTTGCCTTTTTGACGATATCGGTGGTGGCTTCCGTTCCAAGGGTCTTTTCCATTCGTGCAATCATGTTGCCCTGGGCTGACGGCGGCAGATCATTGAGAACCGCCGGAAGAGACTGGCGTGCAGACGGGAAATGCTTTCCCGCATCAATCAGGGTATCGGCCAGTTCCTCCTGTGCCCTTCGCATGGCAGAATCCGATAATGCCCCCACAGTGGACGCATCCATGGCAGTTCCCGCGTTCCGCCCGGCCAGGTCGATCATGTCC
>CAZLNA010000360.1:0-2767 GCA_964560485.1 uncultured Desulfobacula sp.
GAATATGGCTGCTGTAGATGTATTAAACAGTGCAGGTGAAAAAGTGTCTGAAACACAGCTCTCTGACGCGATTTTCAAGACACCCGTAAAAACAAGTGTTCTTCACCATGTCGTCCGATCCCAGCTCGTTGCAAAACGGGAGGGGACTGCTGCGTGTAAAACCAGAGGCATGGTAAAAGGCAGTACCAGAAAATTATTCAGACAGAAAGGCACTGGTAATGCGCGTGCAGGTTCCATTAAATCACCGCTGAGAAAAGGCGGTGGTGTTATTTTTGGTCCGAGCCCGCGGTCTTATGCCATCAAAGTGCCCAAAAAGGTCAGAAAACTTGCACTTAAAATGGCATTGAGCACCAAGCTTGAAGAAAACACCATTCACGTGATTGATGATTTCAATCTTGATGCCATCAAAACAAAGGCGCTCGTCAGCGTTCTGGATAATCTCAAGTTGTCTGATCTTCTAATCGTTTCTGATGCAGAAGATACAAATCTGATCCTTTCCTCCAGGAATATCCCCGATGTAAAGGTGATTAAAACCGAAGGCCTTAATGTCTATGACATTCTGAAGTTCAAGAATCTTCTCCTGGTGGAAGCTTCCATTAAACAGATCGAAGGGAGGCTCACCTAAAATGAGAGAATATGACATTATCAGAGGGCCTGTGGTCACTGAAAAAACAACCCTTCAAAAGGAATTGAACAACCAGGTGACGTTTAAAGTTGATCGACGTGCCAACCGGGTTGAAATCAAAGATGCCGTTGAAAAAGCGTTCAATACCAAGGTACAGCAGGTCAGAACGGTTCAGGTAAAAGGGAAGGTTAAACAGCGCGGCAGAATCATTGGCAAGCGGAATGACTGGAAAAAAGCTATCGTAACGTTGATGCCAGGGCAGAGAATTGATTTTTTTGAAGGTGTTTAAAGAGGTAACTATATGTCCACAATAATCAAGACAAAACCGACATCTCCCGGGCGACGCGCCCAGGAGTACCTTTCATTTGAAGAGATTACCAAGACCCGACCTGAGCGCCGGTTGACCAAAAAAATCAACAAGCGCAGCGGACGAAATTCATATGGAAGGATCACGGCCAAACACCGGGGTGGCGGCGCGAAAAAGAAATACAGAATTATTGATTTCAAACGCGATAAAGATGGAATCCCGGCCAAGGTGTCTGCCATTGAGTATGACCCCAACAGGAGTGCAAGGATAGCACTTCTGGTCTATGCAGATGGTGAAAAGAGATATATTTTAGCGCCCCTGGATGTCAAGGTCGGCGATATCCTTGAAACCGGTCCGGACGCAGATATCAAACCCGGGAACTGCATGCCGCTTGAAAATATCCCCACAGGTACCCGTATCCATAACATTGAGCTCAAGCAGAACAAAGGCGGTCAGATTGTCAGAAGCGCAGGCGGATACGCTCGACTCATGGCAAAAGAAGGCAATTACGCTCAGGTGCTGCTGCCGTCAGGTGAGGTCCGGATGATCCACCTGAAATGCAAAGCCACTGTCGGCAGGGTCGGCAATGAAAAACACGGGGACGTTAAAGTCGGTAAAGCCGGCCGTACCCGGTGGAAAGGACGCCGTCCTTCAGTCCGTGGTGTTGCCATGAACCCTGTGGATCATCCCATGGGTGGTGGTGAAGGCCGTTCCTCAGGTGGTCGTCAGCCGTGTACACCCTGGGGTATCCCCACCAAGGGTAAGAGAACCCGTAAAAATGCCAGAACAGATCAATACATTGTAAAACGAAGAGCCAAAAGGAAATAGGCTAAATTAGATAGGTGACAGATTATGCCAAGATCATTGAAAAAAGGACCATACATTGCGCCGCAGCTTTACAAGAAAGTTCTGGAGGCCAATAATTCCAAAAGTAATAAGGTCATCAAAACCTGGTCGAGACGATCAACCATTTTTCCGGAAATGGTCGGGATCACCTTTGCCGTCCACAATGGTAAAAAGTTTATCCCTGTATTTGTTTCAGAGAACATGGTGGGCCATAAGCTTGGAGAATTTTCTCCCACCCGCACATTCTGGGGGCATGCTGGAGATAAGAAATCCAAAAGATAATTTCTATGCAGATTAGAGGATACGGATATGGAAGTTAAAGCAACAACAAGATATTCAAGAATTTCACCATTCAAGCTCAGACTGCCCATTGATCAGGTAAAAGGCAAAAACGCGGGTCAGGCATTGACTCTTTTGAAATTCATGCCGCTTAAAGCGGCCGGTATCATTTACAAGACCTTGCAGTCAGCTGTAGCCAATGCTGAAAATAACAATGAGCTTGATGTGGACAAATTATTTGTCAAAAACATTATTGTTAATCACGGGCCTTCCATGAAGCGGATTCGTGCCAGAGCACGGGGAAGAGCCAGCAGAATTTTGAAAAGGACCAGCCATTTAACAGTTATTGTTGAAGAAGCTGGGAAATAGGAGGGCTAAAGCTTGGGCCAGAAAGTACATCCGACCGGATTAAGATTAGGTATCATCAGAACATGGGATTCCCGGTGGTACGCGGACAAAGAATATGCCTCTTTTGTTGAAGAAGACTTTAAAATCAGAAAGTTTTTAAAGAAAAAACTTTACCACGCAGGGATTTCTAAAATTGAAATCGAACGGTTCTCCAAACAAATCCGTCTGCGGGTGTTTGCTGCCAGACCGGGTATTATTATCGGGAAAAAAGGCAGCGAGATCGCTCTGCTCAAACAGGAACTGGAGAAAATGCTTGATCCGGACGTTCTGATTGACATCAAAGAGGTTCGGCGCCCTGAAAT
>CAZLNA010000361.1:0-2756 GCA_964560485.1 uncultured Desulfobacula sp.
TCGAATCTCTTGTGGATGAAATGCTCACCTACGCCAAATTTGACCGGGAGCCTGTCCTGAACAGCACGCTTGAACCCCAGGAGATTATGTCCTGGCTGCAGGCCATATTGAAAAATGAATCCAAGACCATTCTGAACAAAGCGGTCTCTTTTAAACAGCCCCCTGAAAAAGAGATGATCATTGCCCGGTTTGAGCCGGTCTACATGGGCTGGGCCAACAGGAACCTGGTGCGGAATGCTGCCATCCATGCCCGCTCCTGTGTTCAGGTCGTGGTAGAGCGGGATGACGCATCCGTATTCATCCATGTGGATGATGACGGGCCCGGGATTCCTGAGGACAAGCGCGAATCCATTTTTGACCCTTTTGTCCGGCTCGACGAGAGCCGAAACCGGAAATCCGGCGGTTACGGGCTCGGACTGGCCATTGCAAAAAGGATTGCAGTCTGGCACGGCGGCAGTATTGAGGTGACGCACTCTTCCATGAAAGGCAGCCGGTTTTCACTCATCATACCCATGACAGAACCGGGAGCCGGGGCTGTTTAGCCACTATCCTGGCCGGGGGTAAAAAGGATTTGGAGACATCTGTGAAACCCCTTTTGCGCTGATCGAGTTTAAAATTCGGTGAAAAATAATGAAAATAAGCGGAATTTAAAGCAACGCAGGATGGCGATTTAATCGCGGACGAATTTGAAAATGCCCGAATCCCATTTAAAATAAAGAGAGTTGGCCGATCTTTTCCAACCCCCCTGAATTTGGGTTAAAATCAATGTTTCACAGAAAAAACGATGATTTTTCAAAAGGTTAAAACAGGCTGAAAAACATTGGACCGGCTCGGCGACATCCCATTTAACAGTGTTTGACACCCACTGCCAGATACAATAAAAATTGTATTCAAAATTTCAATAAGGTATCGACTGCCCCAAACACAGGAGTATACGAAATTGAGAACGGATTCAGGCGCCCCGCCCATTTTGGTCATCGACGATGAAGCATCCCTGCTCTCTCTTCTGGAAAAATGCCTAACGAAATACGGGTTTAATGTTGATCCGGCTGAGAGTGGCGAAAAAGGAATTCAGAAACTCGACATGAACCAGTACAGCCTGATTCTCACGGATATTAAAATGCCGGGCATCTCCGGCAGGCAGGTCCTAAATTATGTTAAAGCCAATAAGGGGAATTCTGTACCGGTTGTCGGCATGTCAGGAACCCCCTGGCTCCTTGAAGATACCGAATTTGATGCTGTCCTTGCAAAGCCCTTTCCCATCCAGAAAGTGGTGGGAATGATCACTTCCCTGCTCAAAGACAAACCGTCTGTGTAACACGCCTCTTTTTTAAACACCGACCCTCTTTTTACCACGCCAGAGAATAATTGTGTGGAAAATCTGTAGAATGTGCCAGGATCTTGAATCTGTTGTCAGGCCTGATAGGATGGATGCCATCAAGGATGATTTTTTCCATACCTGACCGGCACCTGCTGCCGTGAACGACCCGGATGTCGTTTGGTATTTGGAAATCCGGTAGATCACAGTGCAGCACTGTTGACGATGGTCTGGAAAATGAGGTCTTGATATGACAACAAATCAATATGATTCATTCTTTTGCCCGTACCCGGGCCCCTTTTTTCATCTGACGTTCTTCTGGAGTGCGTCTGCCCCGTTCGCCGTCAGGATCTGCATGGCCGCACCTGTGATCTTTATCATACCGCGTTCAGGTTCCAGCTCTCGCTGAATCTGCCGGATATAACCAGAAGAGAAAGAAGGTGATGCCTATGGAAGCGTAAAGGAAGAGGCCATTGTTTGATGTGAACGGAACAATCATTAAAGGAGGATAACATGAACATTCAAGGCATTGGACAGTCTTATGCCGCCTACCGCCCGATGGGTCAGCCGGGTATGGGCGGCGGATTTGACCCGTCCAATATTGATGCCGGAAAAATCATGGATAAGGCAGATGCCAATCAGGATGGGGTATTGTCTGTGGATGAGACCCCCATGTCCGACGACATGTTTTCCAGTGCAGACAGCGATTCAGATGGTCAGCTGACCACTGAGGAGCTTGAAGAGATGCTCGCCAACGGGCCGCAGATGATGGGCCCGCCTTCCATGATGGGGGGCATGATGGGCCCGGGCATGAAAGGCGGCGGCATGGGGGGTGTGGGAGGTCCCTCAGCTGATGTTGATGCCGCCTCTCTCATAGAGGAGGAGGATGAGGACGAAGACGGCAGTCTCAGCATTGAAGAGACCGGATTGTCAGAAGAACGCTTCTCAACTCTGGACAGTGACGGAGACGGACTGATTTCCCAGGAAGAGCTTGAAGAAGGCATGGCCCAGAGAAAAGAACAGATGATGTCTTTTCAACCCGGCCAGACCCTTCCTCAGGATTCAGCCGTTGATGCATACCGCCAGGCAATGGAGTCGATTATGACCAATTTTGCACAGTCAGAATATTCCAGTGCACATCTGAGTCAATTTTTCGGTGCCATTGCATAAGGTGGATGCGTTTAACCAATCGGGCCGGGGGGCGGTTTTTCCGCTCCCCGGTTCCGGTCGGTCGGCTGGTATGATCCGGGTTGCAAATCCATTGAAATGGTAATAAAGATGGAAAGATCATGAAGCTGTCTTATAAGATTTTTGCTGCCAACCTGCTGGTTTGCTTTATCCTTTTATTCTCTGTGTTCGGTGTGGTCCGGTACAATGTCGGCCTGCATTTCAAACAGGCCGAGCAGAAGATGCAGGAACGGATGCTCACGCTGCTGGC
>CAZLNA010000362.1:0-2754 GCA_964560485.1 uncultured Desulfobacula sp.
ATCAAATACTATGCATCCCACAGCGCTACCAGATTACGTATGAATTTTCAAGAATTATGGTGATGGATCAACTGATGGAATATTTTTTCAACCGGGCGTACATTCTCGATTTGGACACGCCTGAAATGCTGCAGGCCATTTTGACATTCCCGGTGGTATAGGACATCAGGGCACTCAGATACTCTTTTTCGGTTTCCTCCAGCAGGTCTTTTAACAGAGGAAATTCACCGCTGGCATACAGATTCTGTTCTGCATCCTCTCCGGTTGCCCCGGGCATGAAGGCCTCTTTGATCACCCGGGCCTTGATGTAAGCGGGCAGGTGGACTGAGTAAAGGGTGGGTTCGTTTTTGGCAGTGGCAATGGCCTTGTCCATGGCATTGATCAGCTCCCTGACATTTCCCGGCCAGTCATAGGCGCCGATGATATCGAGGAATTCCGGCGAAACCCCTTTCATATCAATACCGTATTTTTTGCAGTACTCTTCAATATAATGAAGGGCGAGTTTCACGATGTCCGACGGAATGGTATTCAATGCCGGCAGCTGGATGCTGATCCCGTTGAGCCTGAAAAGCAGGTCTTTTCTGAAAAGCCCCTGTTCCCCCAGCGCTTCAAGGTCTTTGCTCGTGGTGGCAATCACCCTGAAATTGCTGGTGCGGTCTGTATCTGAACCCATGGGCCGATAGGTCATATTTTCAATGACCCTGAGAAAAGAGCGCTGTATTTTAAGCGGCAGCTCAGATATTTCATCAATAAACAAGGTGCCTTTATCTGCAAGCTCGATCAGGCCGGCCTTATCTCCGACAGCACCGGGAAAGGCCCCGCGTCTGTGACCATAGAGCATGCTTTCAACCGTATCCTCATTGATGGCGCCGCAGTCTGCAATCACAAATGCATTTTCACACCGGTCGCTGTTCAGATGAATGGTTTTGGCAAACAGCTCCTTGCCGGTTCCCTGATCACCGGTGATCAGGACATTCGTATCAGAATAAGCGGCAATGGCGGCCTGGTCGAGACTGGCATTGATTTCTTCTGATTCTCCGACAATACCGTTGCGTTTCAATATGCCCGGTGTGGAAACCTTGCCTTTTTCTTTTCGAAACTGCAGTGCCCTGCTGACCTGAAGGTTGAGATCCTGGCGGAGAAACGGTTTTCCCAGATAATTCCATGCCCCGCTCTTAATGGCCAGTTCTGCGCCATCCGGGTTTGAATTGCCGGTAATAATGATGATTTCAGGCGCAGATGCGGTGGCTTTAATCGGTTTTATCAGATCAAGTCCATTGGCATCCGGCAGCATGACATCAAGAAAAACAAGATCAAACATGCCGTTTTTGGCCAGTTCAACCCCTTCCTTGCCGGTTAATGCAAACCGGCTTTTATGCCCCAGTTTCTCCATCATTCTGACAAGGATGTCACAAATCAAACTGTCATCATCAATGATCAACACATCTGCCATGGCTCAACCCCAAGTATCACTCTATTTTTTAATTTAATCTTACTCATCAACCGCCTGCTGTAAAACTGAATCAGTCATGAGTGCCCATCCGGGAAAGGATGGGGGCTCAAGCAGGGGTTTCAGAAGGCAACGAACAGCACACCGGTTTTCCAAAAGCCTGTCATTGTACCGCATTTTTCCATATCGCTGCATAAGGTCAGAGCTTATCTATTCAAATCAGAGGGTTAGGCAAAACAGAACGGCCAGATCAACCAATGACGATATTGTGCGATAAAAATCTGAAACATCTTTACATGTAGCATGACCCGGCAGATAATGTCAAACGCTTAGGCAGGCTGGTCAGGAATGCAGAAACGGGCCGGCATGCATGCCGGCCCGCTCTGTTGGAACAAGGAAACTAAAGGTCGTTAATCGCCTCTGTCAATTCCGGAATAAACTCAAGGATATCTTCAACCACACCCACATCTGCCACCTGGAAAATCGGGGCTTTGGGGTTTTTGTTCACTGCGACAATAAAGGGGTTGCCCTTGATGCCGCCCAGATGCTGGAATGACCCTGAAATCCCCAGCGCAAGATAGACTTTGGGTTTAACTGTCTGGCCGGATGTCCCTACCTGACGGGATTTTTCCAGCCACTTGGCATCAACAATCGGTCTTGAGCATGAAACCACCGCATTCATGGCCTCTGCCAATTCTTCTGCCATCTCAATATTGTCTTCATCCTCAATACCGCGACCGATGGAAACGAGTACATCCGACTTGGTGATATCCACATCGCCGACTTCCGCCTCAACCACTTCAAGAAACTTTCTTTTGGCAGCCAGATCGCCGGCTTCAGACGATTTATCTGTAACAGAGCCGCCGGCACCGGTATCTTCAGTCGGTGCAAAAGAACCCGGGCGGATGGTCAGGACCGCCCCAGCAGCGGCATCGACAGTGACATGAGTGCTGACCGCACCGCCGAGCTCCTGACGAACCGCTTTGAGGGCAGAACCGTCCATGCCTTCAAAATCGACAATATCGGCGGCATACGCAGAATCCATTTTAACGGAAAGCCCGGGCGCGAGGTCCATTCCCAGGGTATCGTGCGCAGCCAGAACAATCGCATCTGACGGAATCGTATTCAGCAGGGCTTTTCGGACGACTTCTGCATTGGGATATGCCAGGTCCGCATGATCAATTTTGATCACTTCTTTGTAAAGACCGGTCATTTCTTCAGCCACTTTATTCAGGCCGTCACCTGTACCGGTGACCACAGCAGTCACTGATGCGGAAGGATCAATCTTCTGTGCGGCAGTCGGG